>QNER01000401.1 GCA_003646175.1 Candidatus Parabeggiatoa sp. nov. 1 | reverse complement strand
CGTGGTGACAACCACACATTTGGTTAGGTGTGTCACATCAAAAGATTTATCTTTCAATAACCCGGCACTTTCAATCTCACTATCCCCGGTGGCACCAAATCGAATTAGCCAGTTTTGAACAGAGCGAGTTTCCCCTGTTGAAAAAGGCTCTGCCATAATTTTTCTGACGAACACATCCGCTACTTTATTCGTCGGTGTCAGCACCAATATTTTTGCGGCCGTCTGCATCAAAGGCATAATTTGTTCCCTGACTAAATAAGTGGTTTTGCCAGTACCGGGCGGCCCCACAATAAATTCAATAGCTGGCGTTAACTGGGTTTGCAAATTGTCATCATCGGCGCAAGGCAATTGCCGAAAGGCCGTTTTTAGATGTTCCAAAATGAACAGCGGATTTTTAATCTCAATAACGGCACTGTGTATTTTGTCTAAATCTATCTGTTGAAACTCCGCCGCAGACTTAAGCCGGGCGCGTAACGTAAATTCCTTTACATTCACCACTTCTATCAAAAAGCTTTTGGTTTCAGAACCAAAGTGGCATTGTAAGGATAAATCAGCACTATCTTCTATGAACTGTGGAATATGGCGGGATGGATTTTTGAGGATAATCATTCTGTCAGAGGCGGCCTCTTTTTCTAGCTTGCTGAATTTGATACTCATTTCTTTGCCGGTGTTTTTGTTGTCAGTCATGAGCAAATATTCCAATTCTAACAACGCATTAAACCACTCGACACTATATTCTTCCGTATCAATGATATGTGATTGTAGTGCCTCAATTTGACTGAGTTCATCAATTTTTTGCGCTAATTGTTCTTCTAACTGTGCCCGTTTAGCCGTTAAAGCTTCAACGCCTGATTTTGAGGAAATTGAACTTTTAGGCGGTGCGTTTCCAGTTTTTGCATCAATTCCAGAATTTGGCGGAGTCGCACCTTTAGGCAGTGCGTTTCTCGTTTTTGTGTCGATTCCAGAATTTAGCGGCATCGAGCCTTTAGATAGGTGCGTACCAGCTAAAGCCTCAACGCCATAATTTAGCAAAATAGAGCCTTTAGGCGGTGCGTTTCCCACTTTTGCGTCAATTCCACCGCTTTTCCTACTTTGTCTTTTTTCGGTTTGCGCCAAAAAACGCCTAAATTTCTCCAACACGTCAGCAGGTTTTTTCCCCGTTGCCATCGCCAACTTAAAAACTTGCTCCCCAAACGCTAAACGAACCTTATGTTCATCCGTAAAACCAGCAAGCCTTTCCGCTTGAATCTCCAATTTCTCAATCAAAATCTTGGCTGCATAACTCTCCGTTTCATAATTCGCTACCAATTCCTGCACTATTACGTCAGCCGGTTTGACACATTTGCCATTGCTGTTATAAAGCCACGCGGTTTGTCGCAGGGTGACTAAAAATTTGGCATCAAATTCGTGGTATCTTTCGCGCCGATAAAACCAGTTATATTGGCCTTTAAAAATTTCTGGCCCTAAATTATCCTCAATCAGTTTCAGTAAAAATTGCCATAACATTTTTGATTTCTCTGGATTCATGTCGGCGAGAAACGCATCCAAGCCTTCAATGTCATAATCATAAGTATATTGAGAAAAATGGTAATAGTCATAAGTACATTGTTCTTTATGAATTTCTGCTCTTTGTTGCGCCGATAACGTGGCTTTAATTTTTATCCGCCTCGGTTTATCTTCAATGCCCAATGCTTTGAAAAATTGATTCAGCGGCTCTGTGCCAAATTCCTGATAAAACCCAGCGTAAAATTCGCTATCTAAAAAATAAATGTTGGGGGAATGACTAAAATAGTTGTTTAAGGATTCCGTATTGAGGTAAATATCTTGCGGCAGGGTACGCGCCGTGGTGTTATCGGCAAAATAACTGGCGCGACAAAAAGGGATATTTTTAAGTAGATTGAGATATTCTGCTTGTTGTTGCCAAGGACAGTTTAAAAAATAGCGCACTAATTTTTTAAAATCTGTTTGCATAACCGCAGGCGCAATTTCCCCCGGTTGTTGATATCTGGGCAGAATGTAATATTTAATTTCTTCATACGCTTTTGGTTTATCTAAGCCTAATGCTTGTAGAAATTGCAATGATTTGTCATGTTCAACAAAACACCGTTTGACGGTTGGATACTCCGATTCATGCGCCGTCGGTAAATACACTTGTATTTTTCCGGCGTTATTATAAGCGGCAACCACTTGATTATCGGTTAAACGCAAAATGGGTTTTGTCTTAAGCAGATTGTGTTTGTATTTCCACAGATAACGGGCTTTTTCTAATAAGTAAGTATAAAGCTGCTTTAGCCAATCATCACTTTGAGTTTGAATAAATTCTTTGGTGATACGTCGCACCAATTTCTCCGAAGTAAATTCTTGATTAACCAAGTGATGTCTCACATAATCCCATAACAGCCGGTTATGATGCGTTGTTTCGGGAAATACCCAAACTGCATTTTTATTTTTAACCAGTTGACTTAATTGTTCAGAAGATAATAAATGCATTAAGTCTGGATTTTCTGCTAAATAGGCTCTCTCTTTCGTGGTATAGGTACCCGCTTGGGTGGGTAATAACGCTTCCAAAGACTGCAATTTGGTTAAAACCGCCTCATAAACTGCCCTCAGTAAATGCTCGGCGGGAAAATCAGGCTCATTAATCGGCAACACATTAAAAAACGCATCGGTGAGCAAACCCAAGTCTTTGATAATGCTTAAACTATCCGCCGTCAATTGGGCAATTGCGTCAATGAGATGTCGATTCCAAGCTTCACCGTGTTTAATGCCTTCGCGACTATCGGTTAATAAAAAGGGGGCTTGAACGATAAAGCGTAGATGGGTGGTTTCTTTGGTGGGGAAAAAGCAATAAGCGGGAAAAGTTTGATTGTATAAGACTTGGGCAAGTTGCCCGCTGTCTTCGAGTTGCGTGAGATAGGCAATGCTAAAGGGGTGAGTATTGGTTTTAGCGGTGAATACCAGAAAATGGGACACCGGCGCGTCTCGACTGCGTGGGAACCAAGGCGCAAAGGAACGAGAAACGAGTTCCACACGATAAGGCGCTTTTTCAATTTCAATGACTTTAACGGCCTTAGTATATTGTCCTTGGCAGCCATCACTAGAAACCCAAGTCATTTCAGTCAGATGTCTCAGAAATAACAATGGATTGTTCAGGTTTTTTAATTTTGCGACAATCGTCTGAAAAGCTTGGGCTGGGGATTTTTGGGGATTATCGAACGGAAAATAAAATAAGGTTTCGTCAGGCTGTCTATCAGGATGAACGGTGGGGAGCAAGAGAGGGACAATAAACCGTTCAATTTTAAAGAAAAAAGGCGGATCATAAATTTCTGGCGTACTGGTATATTGAAACACGGCCTTAAAACCTACCCCAAATTTGCCAATTTGCGCCTCATATTTATTGGAATTGCCAATAGAGGTAATGGCATTAATATGCCCTAACCGCTGATGTTGAGTATCAATGTCTTCGGTATCGGGATCTGTTATTGAGAAATGAATGGATCCATTATGCGCGAAAAGGAGTCCGGCGGGATTGAGAACAAATCGGGCTTTAGACGCTTTGACATCATCGGCATTTTGTAGAAGTTCATAGATAAACTGAGCTTGTTCCGAATATTTTTCGATAACGCGCAGCTTAACTCCCCGCATAGAACGTTTTTCAAGAACATCGGCATTTTGCATGCGATCTGTTGAGAGACGTTCAAAAAGCGTTTGTTGTTGGGGGGTTAAGATGGGCATTAATTGTCCTTTAAGAGTATAACTACAAGGATTGTTTATAAAAAAGGATTGGCTTATTAATTAATAAATAACTACAAGGATTGTTTATAATAAAGGATTGGTTTTCTAATTATTTGAGTTAAAACGTTAATTTATCCTTCAAAAACTAACTACAAGGATTGTTTAATCGATACGGATTGGCTTATTAATAAATAACTAACTACAAGGATTGTTTATAAGAAAGGATTAATTCTCTAAACTATTTTATTTAACACATTGATTTATCATTCAAAAACTAACTACAAGGATTGTTTAATCGATACGGATTGGCTTATGAATAATCATGTATCTCTCTTAAAGAAGTTTTTATAAATCCCTTTTACAAATACAATCCTTGTCGTTCGGTTTTAAATCCTTTTAAATCCTTTTTTATAAGCAATCCTTGTAGTTATTGTGGCTTTCTATTAAGCAACGATTATCAAACTTGATTACTGAGTCCATACCGACAACAAACTCAAATACTAACGCACTCATTGAAATAATCTCCTTTTTCATAGACGATTTTCCAATGTGCATTAAGATACAGCGAATTGACATAAAGTACAACTAATCCCTGAAATAAACGAATAGTGTCTTTTGGTTTTTCAAAGACATCAGCATTTTGCCTGCGATTTTTTGAGAGTTCTTCAAAAAGCTTGTTGGGGGTTAAGATGGGTATTAGAGTTGATAAACCATATAACTGATTGATTTAATTGCGTTATTTATATTTATTAATAAATTTAATAAAATCAAGCACTTAATATTTATTAAATTGATATAATTTGCTCTTAAAATTATCCTATTAACATTTATTTATTAATTATAATGGATTTTGAGAAATTCCTATGATAATAGGTAATAGGTAAAAGTAATAATCGGTGGGCAAAACCTTCAAGGTTTCCAAAACCTTGAAGGTTTCTTATTTATCTGAAAAACTATAGGTTTGATGTAGTGGGTTTAAGGTGATACAGTAAATTTATGTAAAGTCACTGCACATACGTTCCGTTTATAATTGGATTTTCAACGAACCTATTTAAGAGAAAAAAGGCGACAGCGATATTTTTTTATCAAATGGATTGTTTTATAACTTATTGATTCATAATGTTTTATGTATAACGTACTGATAGATAATAAGTTTTATAAGTTATTGATATTAAAGTTGAACTCGTGTTATTACCCATAAGATATGAATACATTTTATATGATGAGAGTGCAGCTTCTTTCCGGCATAAGCGGATTTTTAATGCGCTTTTAATTAACAAATCCTTATTGTTTAATCCGTTAAATCCTTCAATCCGTTGTACTAAATATTGTGAAAATAACAAATATACCCCTTTCGACTTGGATTGAGACATCTACTTTAAAAACCATAAACACCGGTTCCCAAAATCCATTAATTAAAAATTAAAAATTATTTTTATAATGGTATTGATGTGATGCTCATCATTGCTATAGACGTTCAAAAAAATATTTAGGGCAAAACCGTAAAGCGTTTCCAAAACGCTTTACGGTTTCTAACTGAATGATTTATCTGAAAAACTATAAGTTATTGTTCTTTATAACTAGGGTGGATTAAGTAGTGTGTATCCACACAATATAAAAAAAGCATTTGCATGTATTGCATTTGTCAAAAAATGAGTGTATGATGCCCTCCAACTTTCGTGCAGACTGGCCCTAAAACCTTCAAGGTTTTGGAAACCTTGAAGGTTTTGCCCTAGAAGAAAAGTTAAAGTGTGACAGAAATTTTCACTCTAACTCATTGTTAAAGCGGTGCAATTGCCCTACCTAATTGCAAAGTTGACGCACGTATTTTTTGGTAACTCATTGATAAATGGTTAATGTGGGTGAAATGTAGCGCGACACAAAATCGGTTTGTATTGATAACCTCTTGAACTTAAATAAGAATCCATGCACACAGAGATGATTGTTTAATTCAATGAATTATGATGATAAATCATTTGTTTTTGTCGCAATCAATAATTTGTAACAACGTATTTATCAAAAGGTGACGATAATATTGGTGCGTCATGGTTATCCTAATTGAGGTTCATTATGATGAGAAAAAAACTCTGGCTTATTACGCTGATTTCAGTACTAACATCCTTCTCTTTTCTGAGTGTTGCTCAAGAAGAACAATCCTCAAAGGCTCCTTGTGATAAATACGAGACCACAGCAGACATGAGAAACTGTCTTGAGCAGCGTTATGAAGCTGCTGATAAGGCCCTGAATGAGGTTTACAAACAACTGAGGTCCAAATTGAGTAAAAAGTGCCAAACGCAACTCAAAGAGACGCAGCTGTGGTGGATCAAATTTCGAGATTTGAGTGCTGCCTTTGAAGCAAGCGAAGCAGAAGGTGGTAGCATGTATCCGCTTGTTTACAATTCTGTGTTGAGAACGATAACAGAAAAGAGAGTCGAGGAGCTGAAAAAGCGCTTGAAGAAAATGCCTTCAGAAAATTAGTGTCGGAACGACAAAACCTTATCTAAGTTCTTGAGTCAGATGGTTTTTGTTTAAGCACTCATTAGTCTCAAAAGCTCTAAAGTTTTTTAGGGCTTTTTTTGAAAGTTCTATAGAAGCATTGATAAAATGTTTCTATAGGTTGTTTTGTCAAATATAACTACTTATATAAGGAGGCAATAATGTCGTCACATCATCTCTTGAGACTCTATGATGGATTTGCTCGTCAATCACCTCATTTGCGTGATGAGGTGAAGCAACTACAGCAGATACTGCAAAACCTAGGCTTTTCAATTGGTAATATTGATGGAATGTTTGGACAGGGAACCGAAGACATCGTGAAAACCTTCCAGGGCAATCATGATTTGACAGCCGATGGCATTGTGGGATCAGGCACTTGGGAGGCTTTGGAAAATGCGGAAGATCGGGATGTTTCTGATGATGAGACAAAGACATCTGATGGTTCCTCTGTGTTGAAAAATTTTCGAGGCGACCCGGGATGGGTACATGCTCGCGAGGGGCATAACGGAAAGCCTTACTGGCCGGGTGGTGCATCTGGGGTCACGTTTGATCCGGGTATGGATCTTGGCCATGCTAAAGCTTCTCTTATAGAGGAACTCTATAAGCCATTGATTACGTCTGAGCAAATGGCTGCTGTTGAAAAAGTGTTTGGTATTAAGGGAGAGGATGCCAAGAAAACCTTAGCAGAATCTCCTGTTGTCATGAGCATCAGGATCAGCAGCTCACAGGCCGATGGAATATTCCCTTATGCCGCAGAACCTTACTGGGATGGCATTGTCAGGAATTTTCCCACTTTGGTGAATGATGATACG
>QNER01000400.1 GCA_003646175.1 Candidatus Parabeggiatoa sp. nov. 1 | reverse complement strand
GTTAAAATGTAGCCCACCTCGTCTTTTTCTTGCCCACCATTATATCAGGTGGGCAAAAAAACACGAGGTGGGCTACAAAAAAATGTTTTAAATCAAATGCTTAAATACTTATGTATAACGATGAAGGCGAAACCTAGGGAACGTTTTTCAGGCAAAAGTTTTTCTCCGAAAAACTTTTGCCTGAAAAAGAGTTTTTATCGATGCTCAATAGACATTATTAATTCGCTAGTTATTCGCTATTCACGAAATTGCTGAAGGTATTGTTCAAAAAACCGGGTTTCTTTCTTTTCAAGGATTTCAAGTACACTCAGTATAACTAATAATAAGTGTCTGAACGAAAACTTTGTGTGGGTTGTTTCGTTCTAAACGGATGAATTCTCAAAATGCTTGCGAGGGGTTTCGGGAATTCCTTACTTGGTGCCCATCCGAAAACTTGACTTTGATGTCATTTCGGCTTCTGTTTGAAATATTAACCGGTTTCCAACCAAAAAGAATTTATTAAGCCTTGTTCAAAATGACACCCTGTCAGAAATTGGCCTTAATGAATGAAACATCAAAATGGGTTTGGTCATCTTAGTTCGCATAATGCGAATTACGAATTGCCAGAGTTATTTAAAAACAATAATTTAATTTATGTTAAAAATCGGCAGTCCAAATTCCCGTCTCACACTAAGCCACAAAAAACGCAATGTTTTTTTACATAACTTAGGAACGTGCATAATACAACTAGGGCAACCATATTCGAGGCCAAAGTTTTGGCGCGCAAAAACTTTTGCCTCGAAAGGATTGCCCCTACCTTACAAGAAGTTCCGTAGGGGTAATCCGTTGCTCCAACCCTTACGTTTCCTAAGTTATTTTATGCCTGTTCCTTATTCAAATATTAATAGTAATATGCATTTTGCTATTCATTATTTTTTATTGACGAATACAATTGCACTAATTTATTAAATTAAAACATGGCTTGCTATTTATGCCAAGGGAATTGGGATCGTGCCTAAAATTTACAATTATAGGAGTTTGTCGGACTTTGTGAGCTAACATATTGATTTAATTCGATTTATTATATTTAGGGCTAAAATAAAATCTATTATAAATCAATGACTTAACGGTTAAGTCAGACAGACTCCTAGGCAAAAGTTTTTGCACGCAAAACTTTTGCTCAGAATACTTTAGGTGTGATTGAGAATTAGGAATTAGGGATTATCCTTGTTATTTGGCACCCTTCATTTATTCGCAAAAAGGGCTGTAGCAAAGGATTGCCCCTACAAGATATAATGGGCTTGTAGGGGCAATCCTTTATGGTTGCCCCCGATATTTTTGAAGGGTGCCTGTTATTTTTCCCTTTTTTCTTTCGAGCTATTAATAATTGATTGAAGGCGGTAAAATTTGATCAGGCGAGGGTAATGACAGCCTAGCCACTAATGACTTTCACTAAAGGAGAAAATTAAATGGGTATTGAAGTCCAAGGCAAAACCATCGAAACGGACGCTGACGGTTACTTGATTAACCAACAGGATTGGAATCAGGAAGTGGGTATAAAATTAGCGGCTGCGGAAAACGTCGACATGACAGAGACGCACTGGGGTTTGGTTGAGGCTGTTCGGCAATTTTACGAGGAAAATAAACAACAGCTTTCAATGATTGATTTGATTCATTTGTTGAGTAAGCACCTGAAAGAAACGCCGTATGAAGCGCGGCGCGACATCGACAATTTTTTGTTTCAACTGTTCCCCAATGGCCCCGATAAGCAATTAGCCAAAATTGCCGGCTTACCACAACCGGTGCCGGCTGAATAAAGCCGATCAGGGCTTAACCTTGGAGGTTTTCAAAACCTCCAAGGTTTTTTTCTGTTGGAGAGTAGCCACATAAGCATAGTCTTTGAGGGTCAAATCGCATGGGCTACCAAGACAATGACACCAAATCTGCTAAAATAACATTTTTTTCTCACCCTCGTAGGAATATTGCGTAACTTTCCACCAAAACGTGTCAAATAGAAACCAAGTCATAATAGACTTATTAATATTAGGAGTATTTGCAAATGGGTATAGAAGTCAATGGCAAAACCATTGAAACCGACGAAGACGGTTATTTAGTAAACCGAGCCGAATGGAATTTTGACGTTGCAGCCGCTATCGCTCAGGCTGACAATATTGAAATGACGGACAGCCACTGGGGTTTGGTGGAGGCAGCTCGGGTCCACTACAAAAAACATCGACAACATCTGTCGGGCAATGAATTGGTTCACATGTTGGGCCAGCATTTGAAAGAAAAGCCCCATGAAGTGCGGCATGATGTCAATAAGTACTTGTATCAACTTTTCCTGCATAGCCCCGAAAAGCAATTAGCCAAAATTGCCGGCTTGCAAAAACCGTTGCCGGCTGATACAGAATAGCAATCTGTATTTTCCCTCTATTGATTTGATCCCAAGTTTTTTGAAAAAACTTGGGGTCGAAAAAAGTCCGCGTCAATCTATTCTGAACTCATGAATAGCAAATAATTTAACGTATAAATAGATTTATATAAAAAATACTTTATATTTCAATAAATTCTGTAACAAGTGCCTAATTTGTTGTGTGTTAACACACAACCAATTTTTTATCAGAGCATAAGAACTAATTGATTGTTTTTACACTATTTTTTGTTTATTAGCTATTTGAAGTTTAAGTTTGCTATTATTGAATTGAGAAAAATAATAAAATATTGGAACATTTTTTGCTTTGCAATTAAATCACTGGAACTTTGGCATGGTTGAGTTGCAGAATATTTTATAGGTTTATTTTTAAAGAGTTTAAGCAACAAAAATTCAAACTCCACCCCTCATTCAAAAACTTTATCCTCTTTGTTAATTAGCGAAAAACTGTGGGACAAGTTTTTTGAAAAAATTGGAGAGCGAAGACTATTTAGAAACCTATCCAAATAACAATAAGTTAACCCTAAAAAAAACCAATTTTTTTCAATACATTATGACATTTGCACCCATGTTAAGTATAACTCTTCCCAATGCAGATTGACTTAATTTGTGTTGGACAAAAAATGCCCTCGTGGGTAGAGAGCGGTTTTAACGAATACGCCAAACGCTTGCCCATCATAAGTCGTTTAAATTTGATTGAAATTTCCCTACGCAAGCGCACCAAAAATGCCGATTTAGTCCGTTTGCAGCGTCAAGAAGGCGAACAAATGTTGGCTGCGATTGCACAAGGGGCGTATGTGATAGCCCTTGATGAGTGTGGGCAAGTGTGGGATAGTCAGCAATTGGCTGCACAGTTGACGCGTTGGATGCAAACCTATTCGACGGTGGCTTTACTTGTCGGTGGGCCTGAAGGTTTATCAGATATATGTTTGCAACGGGCGCAACAACGTTGGTCGTTATCCGCTTTGACTTTTCCTCATCAACTCGTGCGAATTATCGTCGCTGAACAGTTGTATCGTGCGTGGAGTTGGTTAAATAATCATCCTTATCATCGAGCGTGATATACGGAGTGTTCACGAGTTGAGTGAAAATCCACCTTTGTTTTGGGGCTTCAGTTCATTATGAACGAATTCCCGAAACATTGTAGTGGTCAGCAAGCTCTTGTTTGCTATGAGAAATCCGAGTTTTTCATGATAAAAATCGAGTGTGTCCCACTTACCCAACCCATTTTTGACGGGTGATGAGGATTAGAGTTGACTAAAATTTAGAATCGGGGCCGATATTTAGCAATCACTTGAGTTAATTGATAATAATTTGCAACTCCTTTTTTTTAGCCGCTGCAAATCAAAAGAATTTGGCGAGTTTATCATTAAAAATCAACCATTTATTCACATAGGGGCTGTTGGATAAGTGGGACACACCCTAAAAATATTGACCTGTTATTTTTTCAACATCCTTTTGACCTTTATTAAAAGGGAGTTATATAGATGCCCAGAAAAGTTCTGGACAAAACCTTCGAGGTTTGGCAAACCTCGAAGGTTTTAAACCCAACTTATTTATTTATCAGTCATTATACCGATTTTATGTAAGTAATGAATCATAAATTTTCGGGTATTTTGCCGAAATCGAAAGGGCAATCATAAAGGATTGCCCCTACATGGCACCGCGTAGGGGCAATCCGTAGCGTAAGCCCTGTTTATTTGTGCTTCGGTACTTAACTCCTTGATTTATTAAAAAGTTTATGAATTCGCTAAAATCAACCACTTAAGCTAAATCGGTATAAAGTCTCTCATCTGAAAAACGGTAGTCCTGAAAAACTATATATATACCACGTGCAGAATTTGATTTTATCACTTGCTGTTTATTTTTAAATTGTTAATTTTGAATGACAAATGACAATAGGCTGCTGATGATTTATCTTGCATCTCTTTCGCCACGTCGATGTGAACTGCTGGAACAAATTAAACTTAATTATCAACAAGTTGCTATAACAGTGACGGAAACGCTGCTATTCCAAGAAAAGCCTCAAAATTATGTCAGTCGGCTGGCTTTAAGCAAAGCGCGTGCTGGGCGTTTGGCGGTGTCAACGCCACATCCCGTCTTGGGTGCTGATACAGTGATAGTGTGTGATGGGCAAGTCTTTGGTAAGCCTGTTGATAAAAATGCTGCGAAACAAATGCTTAGACAACTGTCTGGGCGTTGTCATCAAGTTATGACAGCAGTGGCTTTGGTGACAGCAACAATTGAACGGGTGCGTTTGAATATCAGCAATGTGTATTTTCGCCAGTTGAGCGAAACTGATATACAAGCCTATATTGCAACGGGTGAGCCTTTAGATAAAGCCGGTAGTTATGCCATTCAAGGATTGGGTAGCGTTTTTATTGAACGTATTGAAGGTAGTTACTCTGGGGTGATGGGCTTACCATTATATGAAACTGCGACATTATTAGCTGAAATAGGCATGAAGATTCTCTAGCCACGCGGGAAACTCGCCTCAAGGAGGGTTAAAGTCATCGTCCCTCATATAGACTTTCAGAAAAAGGGAGTCGACGCAAAAGCTTACTACGGCGCCGCTAAAAGGCTCGACTCCATCAAAATCTTTATCTGAAAAACTATAGACAGGAAAAAAATAATGGCAAACAAGGAACATCTAGCGATTCTCCAGCAGGGCGTGTCTGCGTGGAATAAATGGAGAGAAAAAGCGATTGGTGTGTGGCCTGATTTATCAAGGGCTAAGTTGATGGGAAAAAACCTCACTAATGCAGATTTGTTTCGTGCCAATCTCAGTCACGCGGATTTGAGCAATGCCAATTTATCGGGGGCGAACTTATCAGCTGCCAATCTTTGCGAAGCCAACCTCAGCAACGCGAATCTTAGCAAAGCTAACTTGAGCGAAACCAATCTCTGTGAATCCTATCTTGCCAAAACCAATCTGACTAATGCCAACTTGTCGGAGGCGAATTTGACTAAAGCCTATTTGATTGAATCTTTTTTATCGGGGGCTAATTTATCGGAGGCTAATTTATTTAGGAGTAATTTATTTGAATCTGATTTATTTCGTGCTAATCTAACGGGCGCGAATTTGTATAAAGCCAATCTAACAGAAGCCAACTTAATTGAAGCCTATTTGACTGGGGCGAATTTGTTTAAAGCGAATTTGACAGAGGCGGATCTCAGTGGCGCGAGGCTTGATGATGCCTTTATTGACAAAAATAGTTGGCCGGGTGAAAATGAGTAATAGTTGCAATAGGTAATAGTGTTTATCTTTTATAGTTTTTCATAAAAATAATGTAACGAAACGGATGCTATCCCTTTTTTGGGGATAGTATCCGTTTAACTTTGAAAAACCGTAAAGCGTTTCCAAAACGCTTTACGGTTTCTAACTCAACCATTACCCATTACCCAAAATGACGGCTAACGTTTTTTGTGCATAAAAAAACTGATACCGAGAAACCAATTATTAAACTTAACTTGATACGCGCCTTTTTAGCCCCCATTATAAAAGGCTTGCAAAGATAAGGTTCGACGACGAAATAACACACCCTACCCCTTTTTTAAGGGGAACAAAACCACGCTTAAGTTTAAGTCGCACCGTTCGATGTGATGAACGGGGTGTGATCGATAGGGGGAAGTTATTTTTTCGCTGTTCCTAAACATTTTTACTAAACGATGTCACTCGATGTTCAAGTTTTTGGCGTTGGGTTGTGTTGCCCCTATTAACCAGGTAGTTACACTGGCTATATTAACGTCGCACCAAAGGGGCTCTAGCCCCAACGGGGCGTATTATCTACGCCCGTGGCAACGCCCCTGGTTGATAGGTTTCAAAAACGTCGAAATCGAGTGTCATACAACACATAAGGAAAATTCGGATGAAAAAATACGTGTTACCTACTCTCGTCTCACTAACACTCAGTAGTTCATGGGTCTTAGCGGAGGAAACCCCGACGGCAGAGCCACCAGCAGCGGCCCCACCTGCAGCCACGCAACCGCATGACCCCGTCATGTCCCACTATCAAGAAATGAGGGAAAAACGGGCTACGTATATGCAAGAGATGCAGACACTGAGGGAAAAAATTCGCCAAGCCACTGACCAAGAAGAATGGCAGCGTCTAAGGGATGAGATGCGGCGTCTAACAAACGAGATGCGGCAGCAGCGGCAAGAGATGCGTGAAAAGATGTGGAAAGAAGGTCGCATGATGCACAGAAGGCCGTATGGCCCTCCCCAAGGAGGTTATGGTCCTAGTTGGGGAGGCCCTAGCCATTATGGACCCAGAGAGGGTTACTACGGACGGCCTTACGGCAACCGCGGCGGGATGCCGGCTATGCCAAGACCAGATTACGGCATGCCTCATGGCAACCGCGGCGGAATGCCGGCTATGCCAAGACCAGATTACGGCATGCCTCATGGCAACCGCGGCGGAATGCCGGCTATGCCAAGACCAGACTACAACATGCCTCATGGCAACCGCGGCGGGATGCCGGAGATGCCAAGACCAAACTACGACATGCCTCATGGCAACCGCGGCGGGATGCCGGGTGGAATGCCGAGCCGTTTTGATAAAAAAATGCCGCTGGGGCATCACGCCAAGATGGAACAACATTTGGAAAACATCGAAAAGCTGCTCGAACAAGTCG
>QNER01000399.1 GCA_003646175.1 Candidatus Parabeggiatoa sp. nov. 1 | reverse complement strand
GAAAACATCAGAAAACGTTTTGGCATAGCGTTTTTTTAATGATTTATTCACTACACCCCATTGAATAACCCCAGTGTTCCTTATGATTTATTTTTTAGCGAGTGCATACATTGGCTGTCGCTTTAGCGATATGGGGCAAAAAATCACATTCATCTTGATCACCATTTGCACAGTTGGATGCTGCCTCTTTTGTCATTTCGGCATTGTCTTGGCAATAATAATTCATTTGGCTACCGGCACGGATGTGAGAACTCATCCTCAGCCCACAACACGAGTTCTGTTCATGGGCAATAACAACCTTAGCATTGTGATGAGCGACTTTCATTTTATCGACTCCTTTTGGAAGTAAGTTGATGATATTAAAAATAAAGGGGGGTGATTTTGAATCAATTTTTCCCCACGGAAAATGATCACAAATAAACTTATTAACAGTAACAAAATTGATAAACGTGTCCAGAAAACTTTTTCTAAAGGACACATATTGAAAGTGCAACGAATTAACGGATTTGGCGGATTGATTTTGTAAAGGCGGATGTAGCTCAACGTCAATATAAATGCGAATTTTGTAAACCACAACTTTTTCACATTATCACCTTTTCCCAGGGAATAAAGTATATCCGGAAAAAGACTCAACCGTTTATCAAAGTAATAGGTAATAGGTTAATGGCACGCACGATAGGAATTAAGTTCCAGGGTGGGGTGGTGAAAATGGTGAATGATGAATGACTCATTAAGAATGACTCATTAAGAATAAAAAGCATATCAGTAACTTATTGTTTTTGATACCTTTAAACGGATGGAATAAAAATTGGATCAAGTTTTAATACCAAATGGAACTTCATTTTCACCACCCCAGTTCCAGGGGCGTTGCCACGGGCGTAGATAATACGCACCAAAGGGGCTAGGTTTTAAAGCACCGAATGTGTGAAATTAATATAGCCAGGGGCAACGCCCCTGGCTTGCACAACCAAAATTTCTATCGTGCGTGCCATTAGGTAATAGGTGGGGTAATGAAAATTGTGTTCGCGCTTAAAGTTTTTGCGCGCAAAAACTTTAAGCGCGAATTGTGAATTGTGAATTGTGAAGTATTAATTATTAATTAAAAAATGGTTATTTAAGTAAGTGACTATTTCTAGAAACTTTTTTCAATGCTTCATTTCTTAAGGTAACGTTTTTGGACGAAAATCACCTGATTTTCATCACCCCAGGTAATAGGTAATAGGTTTGAGATGACAGGAGCTATCTTCCCCCCATTTGGTGATCAAATATCAAACACGAAAAATCAATCAATTAGGCTGAATGACATATCTGTATTTGAGTTTAAGGTGCCTAAATACTTGCCGCATTTTTCCTAAACCCTTTTAGAATCGATACGATTTACCCATTACCTTAACGTGAGTTTGATTTTTCAATAAGTTATAAAAATGTTTTGTATATCAGAAACTTAGCTTCATTAATTGATTATAAAGACTGTTGAAAACATTAATCTCCTATGACTATAAGGAGCCTCTCGCAAATCTTTTATGGGTAATGGGTTTTCTACGCATACGTTTACGCGATGCTGTCAACTTTTGCGTAGATTGGGTAATCGGTAATCGGCGTTGCGGGTAATTCGTCATCTCAAAGAAGGTGGTATTTATTACAAATCATTATTCAAAAGACATACAATTCCTAATTTCTAGGCAAAAGCCATGTTTACCTATTACCTATTACCTATTACCCGCCTCAAAAAGTTCCTCTAAGGTAAGAATGGTTTTTTCACAGACTTTCGGTTACTAACTGATGTTACGCGCATTGCTTCGACGATGTCACAGTTTGTGCAATAAAGCGAAAAGTTCCATACTATGATGATGTTTGGTGAAAGGGCAACCGCAAAGGGGGCAACCACAAGGGGGGCAACCACAAGGGATTGCCCCTACAATATATCAATAAATGTAGGGGCAATCCTTTATGGTTGCCCTTCTGGACTCATTTTGAAGCGTTGTGCGTCATAAGAGTTTTTAAGTGAAATGCGAAAGCCGTTGTTTGCTATTCGCGATTTACGATTATTTGCTGGCCGTTAAATTGAAATGCGAAGGCGGTTGTTTGCTATTCGCGAGTTGAGATTGTTCATGGCTGTTAAATGAAAGGGGCAACCACAAGGGATTGCCCCTACAATATATAACGAAATGTAGGGGCAATCCTTTATGATTGCCCTTCTGGACTCATTTTGAAGCGTTGTGCGTAACATGAGTTACTAAAGCTGCAATAAAAAAATTTTGAGTTCGTCGTTTTTAACTTATTGATAAAATAGAGAATATATAACAAATTGATTATTTGGACTCCAGGAGTCCAAGATTTATCTTGGATGTCCAAACTAAAGTTTGGACTCCTGAGAATCGATACGATTTACCCATTACCTTCGTGTTCCAAATGTTGGTTTCGTTCCATTCTTTCAACGACTTTTGAAAGGTGTCTTTGAAAAAGTATAATATAAGAGACACTTTCATCCCCAATTCGCAGCTAAAGTTTTTTGAGCTCAAAAAACGTTTAACCAGAATTTTTCATAAACTCCCCCAATTATATTTAAGGCTATGATTATTAAAGCCATCGGCGAATAACTTATTTTTAGAAAATTTTTTTGTCATATAGTCTTATAAATCAGCCTATTATAGATGTTCAGAGAAATAATTTCACAAGTCAAAGCTAACGGATACTATCCCTGAGAAGGGATAGCATCCGTTGCGTTACGTTATTTTTCCGACAATCTATAGATAAAAATTTCCAGCGGTTTGTGAAATATTCGGGCTAAAACGAACCCAATTCCCAATTCCCAATTCCCATGACTCATCACTTACCTTTATTAAATATCAATAATTTGTCAGTCACCTTTGGCAACTCTGCACAACGCCGTACTCAAGTCGTGCATGGGGTTAGTTTTCAGATCAACACTGGTGAAAAATTAGCCTTAGTGGGCGAATCAGGCTCAGGTAAATCAGTGACTGCTTTATCAATTCTGCAATTACATAATCGTCAACAGGTGACTTTCCCCACGGGCAACATTGCTTTTCAAAATCAAGATTTGCTCCAATTGAGCGAAGCTCAATTACGTCGTGTGCGCGGCAAAGACATCGCGATGATTTTTCAAGAACCGATGACTTCGTTAAATCCCGTCTATCCCATTGGTACGCAATTAATGGAACCTTTGTTATTGCATGAAGGTTTAAGTAAATCCGCAGCACGCCGCCGTATGCTTGATCTATTGGATCGCACGGGAATCCCTGAACCCCAAAAACGCTTTGATGCTTACCCCCATACCTTATCTGGCGGGCAACGCCAGCGAGTCATGATTGCGATGGCGTTGGCTTGCAATCCAAAATTGCTGATTGCCGATGAACCGACGACGGCACTTGATGTCACCATACAATTGCAAATCCTCGAATTACTGGAATCCATGCAAAAAGAATTTGGCATGGCAGTGCTATTGATTACCCATGATTTAAATTTGGTGAAACGATTTGCGGAGCGGATTTGTGTGATGCAAGAGGGACGTTTGGTTGAATCTGCGGCAGTAGAAAAGTTGTTTGAGCAGCCCCAGCATCCTTATACCCAACATTTATTCAAGAGCCAACCCGAAAGAATTCAAACCGACTATGACTACACCGCTGCCCTCACCCCTTTATTAGAAGGGCAACAAATTCGTTGTTATTTTCCGCTTAAACAAAAACGGTTAATTAAACGCACCGTTGGTGAAATCAAAGCGGTTGATGATGCCAATCTGCTGATGTACCCAGGTGAAACTGTCGGAATAGTTGGCGAATCTGGCTCAGGCAAAACGACTTTGGGGCTGTGTTTATTGCGATTACAAAATTGCATGGGTACGATCCACTTTAACGGTAAACGTTTGGATCGCTTACGCACACATCAATTACGCCCTTTGCGCCGTCATTTTCAAGTGGTATTTCAAGATCCTTATTCATCTTTGTCACCGCGCCTGACGGTGGAGCAGATTATTGGCGAAGGATTGGCAATTCATTATCCACAATTAAATCGTCATGAACGTCGTCAGCGCATCATTAAGATACTCAGTGAAGTGGGTTTACAAGAAAATATGTTATCACGCTATCCATACCAATTTTCGGGCGGACAACGTCAGCGTATTGCCATTGCACGGGTAGTTATTTTAGAGCCACAACTGATTTTGCTGGATGAACCCACTAGCGCATTAGATGTTTCTGTGCAAAAACAAGTCCTTAAATTACTAATCAATTTACAACGTAAACACCAGATAAGTTATTTATTTATCAGTCATGATTTAAAAGTCATTCGAGCAATGTCTCACCGTATCATTGTGATGCGCCACGGCAGATTTGTTGAACAAGGTGAAACGGAGCCATTATTTAATCATCCCCAACACCCTTATACAAAAACGCTACTACATGCTTCTTTATTTACAGCGGGTTAGGAGAAAGGGGAGCGTTCCAAGGGGATCGCTCCAAGGTTTGTGACGTAAACGATGTAAACTATTATTAATCATTAATTAATAAAAATAAGTGCTGGCTTTTTTGTAACTACTCAGCCCTGAAAGGGCGCTTTATTAAAGCCCAGGGCAGCGCCCTGGGATCCCATTTTAATGCGCAAAGACAAGGGCTTTAAATCATAAACACCTGCACTTGGGGCGTTGCCAAATAAATCATGTATAAATTTTATTAATTCTACTTTGTCACACCTTTAATCTATTTTATCTCACGCTGCAAACAAAGACGCATGCGTCTAAATTGAAATACCAATGCCTTCAATGCGCGAAGCGTGATTATTGAAATGAATCTGATAAAGTCGAATTTAATTGTTTTTAAGAAAATTTTTAAATACCCAATATCCAATTTCCAACAACCAGAGCTTGTGTTTCAATGAGCGAAAAATTGCTATTATTATAACTATCCAAAACCGTTATCAATAACAAGTGAGGAGCCTAGCGAAAATCAAGAACAATGCGATTAAACAACCCCCACACCGATTCAGGAAAAACACCCGTTTTTTTGCCAGACTCTGAACTCATGATGACTGATAACTGATAACTGATTTTGCCGCGAAAGTTTTTCGCATCGCTACCAACTTTCGCGGCGAACTGATAACTGATAACTGATAACATGCATTCACTACTAGAACGCCAACTACGCCGTGCCAGATTTCAATACGATACGCTACCGACTGATCTGACTTCGTGGCAAGAGTTTCTCGCCCGTATTGAGCGTTCTTATACCAATGCTGATTATGAGCGTCAGCGGTTAGAACAAAGTGCAAAAC
Source organism: Candidatus Parabeggiatoa sp. nov. 1 (assembly GCA_003646175.1). Taxonomy (GTDB): domain Bacteria; phylum Pseudomonadota; class Gammaproteobacteria; order Beggiatoales; family Beggiatoaceae; genus Parabeggiatoa. The sequence goes on along the minus strand of QNER01000399.1, from coordinate 1,760 downwards.
AGCCGGTAGTCCAACCGCCTGAACCACCACAGTCCAGCGCACCATCATTACCCACTGTGATGGCTGCTATGAGTGATGGGCTCTGTGTTTTTGATAACCAAGGACGCTTATTATTTACTAATCCTGCCGCTGAAAACTATTTGGGTGCCCAATGCCAACAATTACAACACACCTCAGTATTAGATCGTTTTGAACTGCACGAAACCGTCAAGCCTGACGTGTGCTTAACCACTTCTGAGTTAATTCAACGCTTGAGTACCGGGCATTCTTTTCACGATAGCAACGCATTACTACATAGCAAAGAACAACCACATTTGCCGGTTTCCTGCGAGTTTAATCCTATCATTGAACAGCAGCAAGAAGTCATAGGTACTGTCTTGTTGTTTAGAGACATTAGTGACATCAAAATAGCTGAAGCCGAACAGATAGCTGCCAAAGAAGCTGCCGAAAAAGCGAGTAAAGCCAAATCACAATTTTTATCAAGCATGAGCCATGAGTTGCGGACACCTATGAATGCCATTTTGGGTTATAGCGAATTGCTCAAAGAGGATCTCAGTGTGCCGCTAGAAGAATTTGAAATTGAGCATGTAGAAGACATGCTACAGTATGTGGGTAATATACTACAGGCGGGTTGGCATTTGCTTGATCTTATCAATAAAGTCCTTGATTTGACTCGCATTGAAGCTGGCAAATTGGAAGTCACGATTGAAACGGTTGATTTGATTGATTTAATTAAAGAATGTGTGAGTTTTGTTGCGCCGCAAGCCGAAAAAGATGGCATCAATATTACTAATACCACTGCGGATTCCTCTCCCCGATATGCGCTGATTGATCGGGGGCGGCTAAAACAAGTGCTTATCAATTTGTTGTCCAATGCAGTGAAATACAATCGTGACAAGGGCAGTATCACTATCCAACTGTTCCAACCCAGCTTTGAATATGTACGCATTGAGGTAAAAGATACCGGTGTCGGTTTGACACCAGAACAAAAAGCCAAAGTATTTGATCCTTTTACTCGCTTTGAGGGTTTGAATTTAATTGAAGGCACGGGTATCGGCTTAACGATTACCAAACGTTTGTTAGAAATTATGGATGGGCGGATAGGTGTAGAAAGTGAAATTGATGTGGGCAGCACCTTTTGGGTTGAAGTGCCGTCGGGCGAAGAAAGTAATGAAGATATTAACGATATCTCTGAACTGCATTTACGAAAATACATTTTATTGTATGTTGAAGACAGTCGCACCAGTGTCAGTTTGATGGCACAAGTACTCAAAGCTCGCCCTGATATTGCTCTGATGTCAGCACATACGGGTGAAATGGGACTTAAATTAGCGGAAATGCACCATCCTGATGTTATTTTATTGGATATTAATTTGCCCGGCATGGATGGCTTTGAAGTCTTAAAGCATTTGCGCGAAACCGAGAAAACCGATGATATTCCCATTTTAGCCTTAAGTGCCAACGACACTTTTAATTTAGAACGCATCCGCGAGGCGGGATTTTTTAAATACATCATCAAGCCACTGGACATAAAGCAGTTTCTTGAAGTTATTGACGAAGCTTTAGAAAAAGCACTTCAAAAGCAATAACGCGCCAAAACCTTCAAGGTTTTGGAAACCTTGAAGGTTTAGTTAAGGTTCAAAAACCTTCAAGGTTTTGGAAACCTTGAAGGTTTAGTTAAGATTCAAAAACCTTCAAGGTTTTGGAAACCTTGAAGGTTTAGTTAAGATTCAAAAACCTTCAAGGTTTTGGAAACCTTG
>QNER01000398.1 GCA_003646175.1 Candidatus Parabeggiatoa sp. nov. 1 | reverse complement strand
TTTTCAGGTATTTTAACAGGGGGCAACCATAAAGGATTGCCCCTCCATAGCACAGCAAAGGGGCAATCCGTAGCGTAAGCCCTTCTGAGTCAAAATACCTGTTTATTTGTGCTTCAGTACTTAGGAACGTGCATAAAATAACTTAGTCAATTTTAGGGTAACCACAAGGGATTACCCCTACAACACATCACTGAAGGTAGGGGCAATCCTTTATGGTTGCCCTAGTTGTATTATGCACGTTCCTTAGTCGATTAAATCAAACGTAGCAAAACCTCCGAGGTTTTCAAAACCTTGGAGGTTTAGTTAGTCGTCAGAGGTTTAGCACAAAACGCTTATTTAAACCCCCGCCCCTTCCACAACAAATAAACCGCCGGCACCACAAACAATGACAACAACGGCGCGGTAATCATCCCTCCCCACCATCTTTGCTTTAATCCGTTGCTTAACGAAGGAACCGGTGCCATGTCCTAGCATAATCGGCAACAAACCGGCAATAATCACTGCCACTGTCATCGCTTTTGGGCGAACTCGTAAGACTGCGCCTTCCATGATGGCAGCTTTGACATTTTGGTAATTATTCAAGCGGTTACTGGTTTGGTATTCTCCAAAAGCGTTATCTAAATACACGAGTTTGACTACCCCAAATTCGGCTGCAACGCCAGCAAGGGCAATAAATCCAACAGCCAACCGCAACGGACATATTGTAGCCTAACAAAAATATAAGCAAAAAACCGCCGACTAACGCAAAAGGTAAGGATCGAAGAAAAATTAACTTCCCCCTTGACTGGGTTCAGTGCCCTTTAGGGTTTGGCACTTCGCACCCCCGCTATTAGACAATTGCTTTAGCTATTGGCGGAAATTTGCAAGATGACACGAACCTGCGTTTGGTGTATGATGATGATTCATTATGTCGCGCTATGCCTACTTGATGAACCATTAGAACTATGTTTTTTTATACTGGTTTTAACCTTAATCAAAGAAAGCGCACGTTTTCCTAGTCTATTTCTATAATTGATGGTTTTTTTGTATTGTATATTAAGGAGCATGATGAAATCTTTAAAATTTAACTTGATTTCCACGTTACTCATTAGTTTTTGTTTGATTTTAGCGGCATGTGGAGTCACCAAGCAAGAGATGGGAATGAACATTAACTTGGCGGGCAAACAACGGATGCTCACCCAAAAAATGAGTAAGGAAATCTTGCTTATTGCTAAGGGCATTAACGTTACAGAGAACCAGAACCATCTCCACCAAACAGCGATTCTCTTTAATCAGACGATAATCGGTTTGTTCAACGGCGATTCCGATTTGGGTTTGGTTAAGATAGAAAATCCCCATATTGTGCAACAACTTAATAGGGTTGCTGAATTGTGGAAGGGGTTTAGGGAAAATGTAGACACCGTGCTTACCGGAAATACGTCCACTGCTGTGTTGAACAAGACAGCTCAGCAAAATATGCCGTTGCTGAGAGAAATGAATAAAGTGGTGAAGATGTACGAAAGAAGGAGCCGTTCTAACTTGGAACCGAGTATGGGGGTGACCATAAACTTGGCGGGCAAACAACGGATGCTGACGCAAAAGATGACTAAGGAACTGTTGTTAGTGGCTATTGGTATTGAGCCGGCTGCAAACCAAGCAAGACTGAAAAAAACCATGTTCCAATTTGAACGCACATTGGCGGGACTTTTAGATGGCGATGCCGAACTCGGGTTGCCCGGCACCTTCGAGCCGGCTATCCATGCTCAGTTGATGCTTGTCAAGAAATTATGGAATAGATACAAGCCTATCCTGACTAAGAGCAAGGTATCTCAAGCTGATTTAGTGACAGCGTCTCAGCTCAATTTACCTTTGCTTAAGGAAATGGACAAAGCGGTGCAGATGTACGTCGATTCCGTGAAGTAAACAAATGGCAATTTATTTCTGTGAAAAACCTTCAAGGTTTCCAAAACCTTGAAGGTTTCGTTACTATATTTTTCTGAACATCTATATCTGTGAAATTATAGTATACTTAAGTCCAAAGCACCGCGTAGTAGCTTTTTGTACTTTCACCGGATTATTTACAAATCGACATTTATTTTTGTGAGTTGAACTTGTTGATCACTTCGTTGTGCTTCGAGTCGATTTATTGCTAATCTTCTGCGATACGGCGGTAACAACGGAATCCAACTCGGTTGCGCTCTTCATTCGCATCAATTTTGTGACGGTTAGCAACGCGACAGTATAAAGGCAGGTTGTACCACGAACCGCCACGAATCACCCGGGAGTCTCCCTCTTCACCTTCTTTCCAGACACTGCCATCTTCAGGGGCACCATTGTAGTCATCGTGGTCAGGATCTGCCACCCATTCCCACACATTGCCCACCGAGTCATATAAACCAAAGGGATTGGGCTCAAAAGAACCCACTGGGGAACTATATTTCCAACTATCTTTACCTTTCTTTAAACCATCACAACAGTCATCAGTACCATAGTTAGCATACTCGTGAGACGCAGCGTTACCCCACCAGTATTTTGTTTTCGTCCCCGCTCGTGCGCTATATTCCCACTGAGATTCAGAAGGCAAGCCATAAGTTTGCCCCGTTTGCTTACTCAACCATTTCATATAAGCAACAGCATCATACCAAGAGACATTAATGACTGGGTGTTTGCCGCGCCCCCAACCTTCATCATCTGGTTTGTATCGATAGGTCGCTTCTGCAAAACGGTCATAGTCTTCAAAGGTCATTTCATAGCGGCACATCGCAAAGCTTTTCAGCGATACCCGGTGTACCGGCAGCTCATCCTGCTGACCACCACCCGTCAGTGCGCCCATATTAAAATCCCCGGCCTTTATTATCACGAGTTCTGGTCCACAACCACCGTCTCGCAAAGGGTCACGGAAGAATTTTTGGCCGGGGATATCACAGTTGATAACTGGTGGCGGTGTCAAACTAGCACCTGACGGTGTGGCTCCTACCGGCGAAGGTGGCTCGTATGGATCGGAGTAGGTGGGTTTTTTATAAACCATATAACCGCCGCTTCCTACAACACCGAGAACCAAAACCATGATGAATGCTAAAATCCATCGTTTGGATCGTTGAGTGGAATTGGGGCGCAGTGGTGGAGAGCCAGAGCCTTTGGGAGACAAAATTTTCTCTTCATAATCCATGACAATATAAGTGGTGTTATTGGCATCAAGAAAACGCCGCACACGCACAGTATTGAGATGATTATTGCGGGCTAAAGTACGGGCTTCTTCGCTAAATTGCTTTAAACCCCAAGCCAATTTTTCAGCGTCTTTGGGGGATTTGGGCTGTACCATATAATTGCCTTCACGTACTGCAATTTCATTAGGCAAGTATTCTTTTATGGTAACAGGCACATCCATGTTGGTGTCATGGGCAAGATAGATGATATTAAATCCTTCATGACTTAAGACAGATTCAATACGATATTCTTCTAATTGATAGCCCTTTGGTAGGGCGTTGTAATGGTTTATTTGAGTAGACATGAGAAAATTTTATACTCACTTAAAAAGATAGTCCAAACTAAAGTTTGGACTCCTGCCAAAATAGTTTGGACTCCTGCCAAAAAAGTTGACTACAACAGTTTACAGTTAGGTACTGCTTCTTTAAATTTATCTATTTCCAATTGACTCAGTTGGTTCTCTGAACAATACAATATCTGTAGGTGTACCAATTCGAGAAGTGGTTCTAAATCACTGATGTGATTCCACCCACAATACAATTCCTGCAACTGTGTCAATGGGCGTATAGATTCTAAATGGCTAATTTGATTGTTTCCACAATACAATTTCCGTAACTGAGTTAATGAGCGTAACGGTTCTAAACAGCTTATTTTATTACTATTGCAATCCAAATGCTGCAATTGTGTCAATAGGCGTAGTGGTTCTAAATCGCTAACGCTGTTATTAGAGCAAATTAATACTTGCAATTGTGTTAACGGACGTAACGTTTCTAAATCGCTGATTTCATTACAACCACAGTTCAATTTCTGCAAAAGAAAGATTTTGTCTAAATCGCTGTCACTCGGTTTTAGTCCAAGAGTTATTTTGAAAAAATTGGTCATACCTTTTTCATAAATGGCATTTTTGAAGACCTTTTTCCAATTGTCATCTAATTGCTCCCACCATTTTCTCTTATTAAATATGTGTGGGGAGTCTTGTGGCACTTGTTTTTCATCAGTCTGTGGTTTTCTTTGATCTTTACGATCTAGCCATCTTGGAAATAATATTACAATTACTGCCGCAAGCAAAGTAAAAATACCAGCAATAATAGTGTTTAAAATTTCAGTTTCCATGATATTTTCATATGACGAGTTATAACAGACATCCTACATTTAGCTTAAAGAGGCCTATTTTTTTAGACAGTTGGACAAAAATAGCTCACCAGCACCTTAAAACTATTTTGCGTTTTTTTATAAAAAGCACCTATTTTTCAATAAGTTATAACTATAAATGCATTTTTAAACGCAATAATTATACCATACCCATTTATAACCTGAATAAATTTGGCGTTGAATGCAATCATTATACCTGAAATAAATAATTTATTAAAACCTAAGCGCTTTTTAGAAAATAAGTCTGATCCAAGTTCTAATACCACATTTTTCGTTGACCGCATTTTTATGAAACGAAATGTCCCAAGTGTTGTCAAAATGTGACCTAAGCCCAATAAAATTAAGGATGAACCGCCTATTTTACGGTAACAAGTTAGGATGTCTGTATAAACGTATTGCAACAAAAAAAATTTATCAACAATAAACGAGTTACAAATCTTTTGCAAGTTATGATGGATATTTTAACATTGACAGCGAGCATAAACTAAGTTGATTGTAATTGATGGTAGAAGGTAGAACGGAACGTCACTTCATTTTACCCATTTTACATGAACTTACTTAAAAAGCCCCAAAGCAATCGCCTGTGGGCTTTGTGCAATACTTTCGCCCGCTTATTTAAACCCCCGCCCCTTCCACAACAAATAAACTGCCGGCACCACAAACAATGACAACAACGGTGCAGTAATCATTCCCCCCACCATCGGCGCGGCAATCCGTTGCTTAACGAAGGAACCAGTGCCATGTCCTTGCATAATCGGCAACAAACCGGCAATAATCACTGCCACTGTCATCGCTTTTGGGCGGACTCGTAAGACTGCGCCTTCCATGATAGCGGCTTTGACATTTTGGTAATTATTCAAGCGGTGACTGGTTTGGTATTCTCGAAAAGCGTTGTCTAAATACACGATCATGATTACCCCAAATTCGGCCGCAACGCCAGCCAAGGCAATAAATCCAACGCCAACCGCAACGGACATGTTGTAGCCTAACAAGAATATGAGCCAAAAACCGCCGACTAACGCAAAAGGTAAGGTTGCCAAAACGATTAACGCTTCAGTCATATTGCCAAAGGTTAAATACAGCAGTAGCAAGATGATAAACAGGGTTAAAGGCACCACTTGCGTTAATTTCTGTTGAGCACGAAGCATATATTCATATTGTCCAGACCATGTTATTGAATAGCCGGGCGGTAGTTTGACTTGTTCGCGGACGACGGCTTGGGCTTTTTGCACATAAGTCCCAACATCCACACCGCGAATATCGACAAATGTCCAACCATTTAAACGCGCATTCTCACTTTTAAGCATGGGCGGCCCATCGACGATTTTAATTTCTGCGATTTGCGCCAAAGAAATTTGGGCACCGGTGGGCGTTACTAGCAGCAATTCTTTCAAATTCTCCAAATCATCACGGACTTCTCTGGGAAACCGTAAATTGACCGGGTAACGTTCCAAGCCTTCGATGGTTTCGGTGATATTCATGCCACCCACGGCCGCGCTGATAACGGCGTTGATGTCAAAGATATTTAACCCAAAACGCGCCGCTTTCACTCTGTCGGGGGTGATTTCAATCTAGCGTCCACCCGCCACACGTTCGGAATAAGCCGAAGTCGTGCCCTCTACTTGCATGACTACTGTTTCAATCCGGCGGCCAATCTGTTCAATCACTTTTAAATCAGGCCCTGCGACTTTAATCCCGACGGGCGTTTTGATGCCGGTTGCCAACATATCAATGCGCGTTTTGATGGGCATCACCCAAGCGTTAGTCAAGCCAGGAAAATCAACCAGTTGATCGAGTTCCTCAATCAGTTTTGCCACCGTCATGCCTTCGCGCCATTCTGCTTCTGGCTTCAATTGGATAACTGTTTCAATCATCGTTAGTGGTGTCGGATCGGTGGCAGTGTCGGCGCGGCCAATTTTGCCGAACACGCTTTTGACTTCTGGCAACGTGGCAATCAATCTATCGGTTTGTTGTAATAATTCTTGCGCTTTGCCAATGGAAACGCCTGGCAACGTGGTGGGCATATACAATAAATCGCCTTCATAGAGTTCGGGCATAAATTCAGAGCCTAAGCCTGTTGCCATTTTGGCTAACCACGGTTGCTCTGCAAAGGTGCGTCGCCAATATTTGGGTAAATCGGTTTGCCATTGTTCCACTTGTTTGAGCATCACAACCCGGTGGTTTTCTATCTGAGGAAAGTCTGTTGTCACTGTGCCAGCTATTTCTAAAGAACCTTTTAACGGTGTCAGTAAACTCGCCACACCAAATAACGGCATCGCAACCGTCAACATCACCAACAAAGCCAATAATAAAGTAGTACGCGGTAAAAACAAAACCACTCTGAGCAAAGGCCGATAAATAATAATCAGCAACCAATTGAGAGGATTGGTTTTTTCGCTGGGAATCCACCCACGAATAAAATAACCCATTAACACCGGTACGATTGTCACCGCTAATCCGGCCGCGGCTGCCATCGCGTAAGTTTTGGTAAACGCTAACGGCGAAAATAAGCTGCCTTCCTGTGCTTCTAACGTAAACACCGGAATAAAACTTAACGTAATGATTAATAAAGAGAAAAATAGGGCAGGGCCGACTTCACTCGCCGCGGTGGCTATTAATTGCCAATGTTCCTGCGAAGTTGCCTTTTGTTTAGGATGAGCATGTCGCCAGCGTTCTAAATGTTTATGGGCATTCTCAATCATCACGATGGC
>QNER01000397.1 GCA_003646175.1 Candidatus Parabeggiatoa sp. nov. 1 | reverse complement strand
TGAAAGCTTGTCTGAGGCTAAAGCCGACTAACCCTCTTTTGTAGTGCCCTGATACGTACTTGAGCTTTTAGACAACGGCTTTAGCCGTTGGCTGAGGCTGTTTGGATACTGAAGCGATCGTGTACTATAGATGTTCAGATAAATAATTTCACCAGTCGTTGACGGATACTATCCCTGCAAGGGATAGCATCCGCTTCTGTTATTTTTATTAAAAACTATAGCACACAAGAGCGAAAGTATGAAGCAGGAGTCCAAGCTTTAGCTTGGGTATGCCTTCCTTCCGTTTGAACTCCTTTTTCTGAAAGTCTATATTGACGTTGAGCCACGATATCAGCCTATAAAAAAATCCGGGAACGAAGTCAATCCGTTGTACTCTCAGTATAATGCAAGACATTAAATCAACCAAAAACCAATCAGCAATACCTTCGTTTCCACAATGATAATTCACCGGCTTCGCCTAACAAACCTCCCTGCATATTGACTAAGACGACTCCCACATTGATACGTCTCGCTAATTTTTTCAGTATGGCTTGCTCGACAGCGGTGGCGATTGCATTCCCTAATTGTTGTTGTTTGGCAGTAGATAGAGCTTGAAAAAAACCGTCTACTGTGGGGGTATCGATTGGGAGTTCACAGTCTAAAATGGCGGTTGCCATTTGGATAACATAAGGGAGGGCACTCGTGGAGTGGGAAGAGTGGGTATTCCATTGTTCTTTGGCTAGTTTGGCCAGTTTGCCCGGGTGTCCAAGGGCAAGTATAGCTTTAAAATTCATAAGATTGGCATAATCCAACATATAACCCCAATCATTACCAACATCAATCACCTGCTCTTCTGGTAGCACAAAATGAGCTAACGCCGCTTTTCGTCCAATATTACCCGGCACCAATACTGGAAAGCGGATGCCTAATGCGGCTGCTATGTCTAATGCACATTTGAGCGAGTGAAGTATGGCTTGGCGTGAATAAGGTCTGACAATGCCGGTGGTACCCAGAATTGAAATACCACCCTGAATGCCTAAACGTGGATTAAAGGTTTTCTGGGCTAATTCGTGTCCATTGGGCACCGACACAGTGACTTTGACGGGTTTAGCGGTGACGCTACGGATCGCTTGATGAATCATTTGTCTGGGTACCGGGTTGATGGCCGGTTCACCGGGCGGAATTTGGAGGCCGGGCTTAGTGACTATACCAACACCTTCGCCAGCATGAAAACTGATATCCCCTTCTGTCATCCAAGCGATTTCAGCCGCAATGGTTGCGCCATCGGTGATATCCGGATCATCACCCGCATCTTTACGCACCGCCGCACATCCTCGAGCAGAGAATCGTTTCACATAGAGTAACGGAACGGCCAATGTTTGTCCCAAGGGTAATTTGATTTCCACCACTTCCGGCGCGAGACCACAAAGGGCTAAAGTAGCCGCTTTAGCAGCGGCCGCCGCGCAAGTGCCAGTGGTGATACCGGTGCGTAATTTTTTGTCGTTGGTTTCGTTCAAAGTGTCAGGGATTTTTTGAATTAATGTAATGGTCAAGATGATGTTAAACGTCAAAAAAATCCTATTTCTTCAAGAAATCGGATTTCTCCTGGGGCATTTCTTACAAATAGAGCAAAGACGCGAAGTCTGGTTTTATCCTTTGCGTCTTTGCGTGAGCCATTGAATATGTGGTTAAAGTTTTGGTTCTGGATTTTTGTCTAAATTTGTAGTTTTCCAACCGCGCCGCCCCACATGGATAATTGCAGTGGCTAAATAGCCCGGTTTACCATCAGCCGCTGCGCGTAAATCTTGGGTAATAAATTGTTTGCCTTCTTGTTCAGCATAGCAAGCGAGAAAAGTTTGGTTAGCTAATCCTTGACGTTCTAATAATGCTGCCAATTCACCAAGCTTTTTACCACATTTATATAAAACCAACGTTTCACAGCAAGTGAAGGCTTTTTCAACTTCGTTTAAATCATGAGCCGTCATTAACATGAGCCGATCTTCTTGCAGCGCTAAACTGTCACCACTTAAGGCAGCGACGGTTTGCATCGCGGAAATACCGGGGACTACATGTATCCAACCTTCAGGAAATCGTGGACGAAGTTGATCAAGTAAATAGCAACTGGTGCTATAGAGTAATGGATCACCCAGCGTAGTTTGGACGATAGATTGTCCACGCTGGCTACGTTCTGCAATCATTTCAGCGACTTGGCCCCACGCACGCAGGGTTTTGTCTAAGTTACGCTCCATCGGGTAGGCTTGCTCGATAATTTCTTGGTTTTGTAAATAAGGCTCGATAATCTGGCGTGCCATACTGACTTCGGTTTGGGCCGAACGTGGCGTAATAATAATATCAGCACTTTGGATTAAATTGACAGCGCGTAGCGTCAATAAGTCTGGCGCACCCGGCCCAACGCCGACTGCGTAAAAATGTCCCGCGACGGCTTTAGCCATCGCGTTGGTTTGATGGTTGTCGGTTGTCATGATTGCCGGTTAGCTTGGTATGTGGTTAATTTTGCCAATGCAATATCTAAATGCTTGAAAAAAACCTGAATAATATTGTCATTGAAGCCTAAAGCAGTGGCACAAGTACAGGTTGTGGCACCCAGCCGATTTTTCCACGAATCCGCATCATCACCGAGTACATCGTTAAGAATGTGATCACCAGCAACCATCATTAACGGAATAAAATGCACTTTGCCGTCGGTGATAGCTTCATACGCCGCGTCGATGGCAGTGAGTTCAACTTCTCCTTCGACGCTGGCTACAAAAACATTGGGAAATTTTTGGCGAAGCCGTTTTGCTAAAGTTATATTTTGTTGGTTAAAGTGCGCGTATTTTGAGTTGCCATGACAGACGATAATATTAGGCCTGTCTGGCTGAAAATCAGCGGCCAGTATATCAATGACCGCATCTATGTCAGCTTCACTGCTCATCAAAGGTGCACCAACCGCAATATCCATTCCGTTTTGCTGGCTTTGCTGCATCTTTTCAAATTCTTGGCCGGGCACAACGTGAAGAGATTGCATCACCGCTTGTTGCCAACCTTGAGCCTGTAATTTGGCAATAACTTCATCGGGGCTATAAGTCGTCATGCCTTGCTTTTGCAGCTTTTCACGAATTTTACCCGAAGTAAATCCCCAGACAATTTGATGCTTTGGGTAGCGTTCTTTAGCACATTGATCAATATAGTCATAGACTTGTCGCGCTTTCAGAACCGTCGTCCCAAAGGTGACTAGCACAATCGGTGGATAGTGATGATCAAGGGAGTGTTTTGACATGTTCGCTTAATTTGACTCCTGCTCATCAGATTCTGCTAACAGCGTTAACGCATTAACGGCCGCGGCTACTATTGGTGAACCACCACGCTGCCCAACATTGGTGATATAACATAAACCACTTTCCAGTAAGGCTTCTTTAGATTCCGCCGCGCCCACAAAACCAACCGGAATACCAACGATTAAAGCCGGTTTCACGCCTTCGGTTTTCACCAGTTCCAAGACTTTAAATAAAGCCGTCGGGGCATTACCAATCGCAATAATGGCACCCTCGAAAGCATCACTGAGCTTTTGCATAGCGGTTGCGGCACGAGTCATACCATTAGCTTTAGCCGCATGACGGACATCTTCATCGTCAATAGCACACAAAACACGTCCGGTTAAGCGCGTTAAACCCGCTTGTAACATACGCGCATCACAAATCACCGGCTTACCCGCACAGATAGCCGCAATACCACTATCAACCGCGTTGGGATGCAAGCGCATTGAGTCGGCAAAATCAAAATCAGCAGTGGCGTGAACAATTCTACGCACAATCTGATGTTCACGGAGCGCATAACCTTTTTGCAACAGCTTTTCATCAATAATGTCAAAACTGCGTTTTTCGATGTCAGTGGGTGAAAGTTCGTTCAAGTTGTTTTCCTTTGTTCAATTTGAAATTGTTCTTTCAAGACTTTAAGGCATTGGAGACAGAGACAATCTTGAAATTGCGTTTGTATCAATGCCCGTTCTTGCTGAGTTAATTCAATCTTGCTGCACTGGCATAATAAGATTGGACCTGGTTTGCATTCAAACGTTCTACCACAACGAGGACAGCTTTTTATTTCGTGTTGAGGCATGATATCAATTCCAAGCTCTTGACCAACGTGCTTGGTTTTGAGTTTCATCGCGTAAGCTGGCATTCACGCCAGCGCGTAATTCAACCAAGCGCCCCAGTAACCATAATAAATCAGAGAGACGATTGAGATAAGGTAGAATATTAGGATTGGTTTCTTCACCAGACTCTATTAATTTAACTAAATGACGTTCAGCACGACGACAAACGGTACGTGCCATATCAAAAGCGGCCGAAACAGTATGTTCGCCAGCAATTGACCAGTCAAATAACATACCTTCAAGATTTTCAATCCGATGAACTTGTTCCGTCAGCGCCTCAACCATTTCTGGTGTGATCTGAGGGGGTGATTTTTTACTCTCAGGTGGCGTTGCCAGTGATGAACCCACAGCAAAGAGTTCACGTTGGATGGTTTTTACCAGATCATGTACTTCAGCATCTTCACAGATAGAACGGGCAAATCCAATCACTGAGTTGAGTTCATCAATCGTACCATAGGTTTCCACCCGAAGATGTGATTTGGAAACACGAATTCCGCCAGCGAGACTGGTTTCGCCACCATCGCCACGTTTAGTTGTAACACTTGCCATTGTATTTTTTCCTAAGTAGGGAACGTGTTTTTGTTGTCTGCCCCAAAAGATTAAAAATGGTGGGCAAGAAAAGGAGCTTGCCCTACGACGACGACTGCCAAGATTAAAGATGGTGGGCAAGAAAAGGACCTTGCCCACCCTACGACTTGACCACAGGTTCCACCTGTGGCTATTCACATTCAACCCCTATCGGGGTTGGCGCGTCCCCCGACTTGACTTGACCACAGATTCCACCTGGGGAAAAATTTGCCCCCCCACGCCAACCCTGAAAGGGTTGAATGTGAATAGCCCCAGGTGGAACCTGGGGAAAAATTGGCTGAAAGGGTTGAATGTGAATAGCCCCAGGTGGAACCTGGGGAAAAATTGGCCCCTCATATTCAACCCTGTCTAGGTTGGGAACGTTGGTTCTAGTCAAGCGGAAAAATAGAAATGCGCCCTTGAGCCATGAACTTGAGTTCATGGCTCATGAATGGCTTCTTCTATACTGAGTGGAAGTGTTTTATTCTCCTCTTGACTCAGTTTATTCTTCAGATAGAAATATCGGGTAATGATCGGCGGTTCAATGTTAGCCTCTTCCAGTGCCTCAATATTGGTCAGTACATCACGAATATTGCCGTCCTTAAAAATAGTGCCCTCTTTGAGGATAATTATGCGTTTGGCAAACTGAGATATGGAATTCATGTCGTGGGTGACCACAATCAATGTAAAGCCATGATCTTCGTTCAGATGTTTGAGCGTTTTTATCAAATCGTAACTGGTTTGGGCATCGAGCCCATTTGTCGGTTCATCGAGAACCAAAACCGAAGGTTTCATCGCCAGAATCCCAGCCAGTGCAACTCTCTTTTTCTGTCCGCCAGAAAGGTGATGAATAGGGCGATCTGCCAAGTCTTCCAACCCCATGACGTGCAAAGCATATTCCACACGTTTATTGATAGTTTCGGGACTAAGTCCTTGGTTGATTGGGCCGTATTCAACATCTTCGCGCACAGTTGGGCAGAACAATTGATCTTCAGAATCCTGAAACAGAAAACCGATCTTTTTAAAAGCATTGTTCCGGTTTTTTTTGGTCAGTTCTTCATTGGCAAGGAAGACCCTACCTTCAGTCGGTAATAGCAATCCGGTTGCCGCTTTAAGTAGCGTGGTTTTTCCAGAACCATTAGGCCCACAGATGACCACGGATTCACCTTCAAGAAAGCTCAAAGAAATGTTATTGAGTGCCTTGATACTGCTCCCATAGTTGATCCTCACCTTATCAAATTTGAGAACTTCGTTTTTCTCAGTGTCCGGCATCGATCTTTTCCCCGCCTCTGGCAACCATCGCATGAAATATCTTTTCTGAGCGATCATAAGTACGCATAAAAACCTGTGCCGTTATTCTAGAAAGTGTTTTTATCGTATTCCACTGACCATTTCGGCCGCCTCGTGAAATTGCGGCAGTGTTCATTCGGGTAAACTCTTCATATAACAGGAATGAATATCTGTACATCAGAGCCAGTGTATCGACCAAAATGGCTGGCATATAATACCAGCGTAATGCTTTTAGAATCGTGTTAAAAGGGGTGGTTATAAACGTCAATACCAGCCACGTTATATCGCAGTACACTCGTAGAATCACTCCCAAACTATGGATCAAGCCCTCTTCGTAAACGGTGAACACCCAGATTTTTATCACAGGCGTGATGCCGGTCGTTATGGCAATACCAACCGCTGCAATCAAAGTTGGGACAAATGGTGCTATAAAAAAAAGCACCGTTCTGCCTAACGGCGGTCTTGACCATAAGACAATGGACAAACCAATGAACAGCAGGATTGCGCTGAGAGTGTTTATCGCCAGTCCAACGTTTAACACGATAACCACAATCAACAGTCCGATCTTGAGACGCGCATCCCAGAGAAAACAGCCGCTGCCCTTGTCGGCCAAAAGCTGCTTTTCTGAATCAAGCACCTTACTGATATCGAGTCCGGCACTCAAGACTGTTTATCCTCACCAGCAAGAAGGTGCCAATATCGACCAAAAATAAATCCGCAAATGGCACCCGCTAACAGCATAACTGCATTCCAGACATCACCCATTGATTCCAGATTAATATAGGGTTCACGCGCCGAAAGTCCCGCAGCTTCGGCCATTGCTTCATTAACGACTTCATCCATGCCGGCCATGCCGCCGTCCTCTTCTTCGGTAACCGCCGGCGGTTCCGCAGTAGCAGCAACGGTTGGCATCACGGATTCCTCAGCGTAGACACGGTCAGCTAAGGGTATAGACAGTGTGATAAATACAGCAAAAATAATCACCGCCTTACTGAAGACGACTTTCAGTTCTTGGAGTATTTCCGGACGCTGTTTAAAAACATATCCAATTAATAATCCCGT
>QNER01000396.1 GCA_003646175.1 Candidatus Parabeggiatoa sp. nov. 1 | reverse complement strand
TAAACGAATTTAAGATTAATTACTTGATTGTACCTACTTAGTTTCAATGAGAAATCCGATTTTTTTGAAAAATCGGATTTCTTTAACCTCAACCTCACATTTTTTTTGCCATTACGTCTAAATAAACAAAGTACAACTAATAATTGCTCCTAAACGAATTTAAGATTAATTACTTGATTGTACCTACTTAGTTTCAATGAGAAATCCGATTTTTTTGAAAAATCGGATTTCTTTAACCTCAACCTCACATTTTTTTTGCCATTACGTCTAATATTAACATTGATGTCTTTCATCAAGTTTTATCCGGCGTTTATGACACAAACTTTTTTGGATAAACTGAGTTAAAGGAGCTACATAATAGATATCAAAGAGGGAATACATAACTATCAGTACCACTTTAATGGAGGAACATAAATTGAAATATCAAACACGGGAATTTTTCCCACTTTGGTTAACGCAACCACAGGAGGAGGGCAATTGATGAATAAGTTGTCCAAGTTAATACTGTCCATTTTTACATTCTTATTCCTGTCGGTTAACGGATTTGCCGATGACGTGGAAATTCTTTCGTAGGGTGTCTTTGTAGAAGGCCCTTTGGGTTCAGGTGATAAGGATGATTACAAAATCAAGCAATGGATATAACCCTACCTTATGGGGAACTGACATTATATCTTTTGGCTCCATCACGGAATATTTACCTTTATCTGTTCAAGCTGGTTTTTAGTTGGACAGATATACCTTATTAATAGGAAAATAGAAATGTTCATGCAATTACCTTTTTCAAAGTGTCGTGTTCAATTTTTTTTGAATAATGTTATGAGAAATATTTTTTTGTGTTTGGTTGCATTAAGTTTAGTACTTCCTGCGCGAGCGGATATAGTCACAACACCCATCCGTGCCTTTGAGGGGCATTCTCATACTGTAAATTCAGTCGCCTATTCCCCCGATGGACAAACCGCTTTGTCGGGCAGCAGTGATAATACGATGAAATTATGGAATCTATCCACAGGAGAACTTATCCATTCCTTTGAAGGATACTCTAGTGATGTACTATCAGTTGCCTTTTCGCCTGATGGAGAAAGGGTTTTATCAGGCAGTGATAAAGAAATGACATTATGGAATCTGTCCACAAGAGAAGTTATCGCCTTTAGGTTCGGATTCCCTGTTGCGTCACTTACCTTTTCACCAGATGGACAATTTGCTTTGTCTGGTGGTATAGGTCGGCCATATGACAACTCAATGAACTTATGGAATTTGTCCACAGGAGAACTCATCCGTTCCTTTGATAGGCATTCTATGGGTGTATATTCAATCGCCTTTTCTCCCGATGGTCAAAGGGCTTTATCAGGGGGAGGTGAAGACAGTACTGGTTTTTATAGTGGTGATTATTATTTCCTTCATCATTGGGGAAGTGAAATGTTTCTATGGGACATCAACACAGGAGAAGTAATCCATGCCTTTATAGGGAGTTCTGATGAAGCAAACCATGCCAATAGTGAACATGATGATACAAATCATAACAACACTGTAAATTCAGTCGCATTTTCCCCTGATGGAGAAAGGGCATTGTCGGGTAGTGATGATGGCACAATGAAATTGTGGAATATGTCCACAGGACAACTTATCCGTACCTTCGATCCTAGTGGTGTAAATTCAGTCGCCTATTCCCCTGATGGACAAACCGCTCTATCAGGCGGAAGTACGACAATGACATTATGGAACATTAACACCGGTCAAATTATCCGTACCTTCACAGGACATTCTAGTTCTATAAACTCAGTCGCTTTTTCCCCTGATGGACAAACCGCTTTGTCAGGTAGCGATGATAAAACAATGAAATTATGGGACTTGGGTTTAGCAACAGCTCACCCCTTCGATAATAATGTCTCTGAGAATGATACGCCTTCCCTCAACATCAACAGTTCGGATTCGGATTCACTAACTACCGATTGTGAAGAAAATCCCTGCGGAAAAGTAGGCGATCCTATTGACACTGCTACAGGGGCACAGGACATTCAATATACTTTGCTAAATGTTCAAGGCGTTCTCCCTATATCCTTTACTTTGAGTTACAACTCCTTGCTCCTTCAAGAAGGCAAAGCCGGTATTGGCTGGGGATTAAACAGCATCAATGCTTCTCTGGAAGAAATAGACGACAGCACTGTCAAAATCCACTGGTCTGCTAATCAGTTTAATGAATTTACTAAGGATGCCAATGGTGAATATCGTTCTGATATTTCAACGGTTCGCCTTGACAAAGTGGTTAAAAATCTTGATGGCAGTTTTACTTTAACCCGACAAAACAAAACGATTTATGAGTTTTCCGCCGCTGGACAGATCACGCAATTGCGTAATCCTCGCGGTCAAGTTTTGGTGTTTGAATATGATGGCGTGGGTGAACTGGCTAAGATTGTTGAGCCTATTTCTGGCGTGTTTCTTCAATATGCCTATAATGCTGCGGGTTTATTAGAGACAGTCAGCGATTCTTTGAGTCGCCAAGTCAGGTTGGGTTATGATGGAAATCGTTATTTGACGACGCTCACGAATGCCAATGGAGAAACAACTACCTTTGCTTACAATGATAAAGGACAGATACTAACAGCGACTCTTCAAAATGACAGACTGTTATTCAGTAATACGTATGATGAACAGGGGCGGGTGAAAACACAAGATGATGGTATTGAAGGCAATCAGTTATTGACTTTGTCTTATGATGAAAGCCAAGCTGATAAATTTATCACCACTGTCACTGATCGCATGGGCAAAATCCGTGTTTACACCTACAACGATGATTATAAGTTGCTAACGCTTCAAGATGAACAGGGCAATATTATCGTAACCAATACTTATAATCCTGATGGCACACTTGCCACCTTTACTGATGCCAAAGGCAATACCACCCAATTTGCTTATAACAATAATGGCAATTTAACCACTAGCACCGATGCAAAGGGTAATGCCACGCAAATGATTTACGATGACAATAGCAATTTATTGTCTGTCACTGATGCGCTGGGTAAAACCATCACGTTCAGCTACGATGCGAACAACAATCGGATTAGTGCGACGGATGCGTTGGGTAATACGACACGCTATACCTATAATAGTGATGGGCAAGTATTGACGGCGACTAGCCCTAGCAATGCTGTCACCACTTATGAATATGAAAAAGGTTTGCCGGTTCGTGTTACCGATCCTGAAGGCAATACCCAAACGTCACGCTATGACGCTGCGGGCCGTTTGATTAGTATCACCGATGCCGAAGGGCATACCACCACGTTTGCTTATGACGGTGTCAATCGGTTAGTGTCGGTGACGGATGCGTTAAATCGCACGGTGAGCATGACTTATGATAGTCGGGATAATTTGCTCACTTCGACAGATGCTAAAAGCCAAGTCACGCGCCGTAATTATGACGGTAATGGTAATTTAATCAGCAAAATCAATGCGTTAGCTCAAGAAACGCGTTATGAGTATGATGGTGAAGGCCGTTTGATTAAAGTCATTGATGCGAAAGGCCATGTCACGCAATTGGGTTATGATGCCAAAGGCCGTTTGATTAGCACGACAGATGCGTTGGGCAATACTCAGCAGTTGAGTTATGATGCGGCCGATAATTTACTCGCAGCAATTGATGCGTTGGGCAAGACAGTGGCGACTTATAGTTATGATGTTTTGAATAATCCTATCAGTGTCACCAACGCGCTTGGGCATAAAACGCAATCGGCGTATGACGCATTGAGCCGCTTAACCCGCGTCACGGATCCACTGAATTGGGCGACGCAATTTGTGTATGATGACAGTGATCGCTTAGTTGCCAGTGTGGATGCTAAAGGAGGAAAAAGTCGCCAAGCCTTTGATACTGATGGTAATTTAACTAGCCTCACTGATGCCAATAATCACCAGACGACGTTTAAGTTTGATAACAATGGGCGTTTGGTTGACGAAACTTCTGCGAGTGGTGGCCGTGTGCGTTATACCTATAATGCGCGTGATTTGTTGACAACCCTCACCAATGCACGCGGGCAACAACGCCAGTTTGAGTATGATACGGTGGGCCGTCTGACACGGTTGACGGATCCTGATGGCACGGTGTCTTATACTTATGATCATAACGATAATGTGTTGACGGTGACAGATGCCAGCGGCACGATTAGCCGTGAGTATGATGCGTTAGATCGGGTGAGCAAATATACCGATAGTCAGGGTAATACGTTGCAGTATGCTTATGATGCCGTTGGCAACTTGGAGACGCTGACGTATCCCGATGGTAAGCAGGTGTTTTATGAATACGATGCTAACGATCAACTCACTCAGGTGACGGATTGGGCGGAGCGGGAAACGCGCTATGTCTATGATGCGAATGGGCGCTTAGTAGAAGTTGTGCGATCCAATGGCACCCAAATGACATACACTTATGATGTCGCCGGGCAATTGGTGCAGCAGAAAGATGTGGCAAGCGGTGGCGCGGTGATTCGTCAATTTGATTTTGTCTATGATGCGGCGGGCGATATTGTTACAGAGCAAGTGGTGCCTGAACCGATGCCATTTCCGTTTATACCCGCGACAATGACTTACACGAGTGCGAACCGTTTGGCAACTTATAATGGTGAAGCGGTGACGTTTGATGCTGATGGTAATATGACGTTGGGGCCATTGAATGGTGGTTTGGAGACTTTTGCCTTTGATTCGCGTAATCGTCTGAGCAACGTAGGAGATACGGCTTATCGCTATGATACTGAGAATCAGCGGATTGCGGTGAGCATCGCCGGGCAAGAAACCCGTTATGTGATCAATTCACAACCGGTATTAAGTCAAACATTGGTCAGAACGGCACCTGATGGTACGCAAACCTTTTATGTGTATGGCTTAGGTTTGATTGGAGAAGAAACGGGTGGTGTTTATCAGGCTTATCATTTTGATTTGCGTGGTAGTACGGTAGCGTTATCGGATGAAGCTGGGAACGTGGTTGAGGAATTCCAGTATTCGCCGTTTGGTGGCTTGGTGAGTCATAATCCAGCCGATATAGATACACCGTTTTTGTATAACGGGCGCGACGGCGTAATGACGGATGATACTGGCTTATATTATATGCGGGCGCGGTTTTATAACCCAGAAACTCGGCGGTTTGTGAATCGGGATGTGCTGTTGGGTGGCGTTGCTGATGGGCAGACTTTGAATCGGTTTGCTTATGTGACGGGGGAGCCTGTTCGTTTTGTTGATCCTTTTGGGTTAAACGGCTTAGAGTCAAGTTGGTACCAAGATCTGGCTTGGACGTTGGGTGACTTAAATGAATGGGTCGCTGATAAGTATCGTGACTGGGATAACTATCGTACTAATGTTGCAAAAGATTTATTAATTGAATGTTATTCTGGTAATTATAACAAATTACAATGTGCTGGTGCTGAATTTTATAATGCTTTTCAGAGTCTTGCATATGCATGTGAGGACTATCTTACAAGTGAGATTGTAGCTATACATCATCTAATTTTTTATCCTGCTTTCGATACTCTTAATAGAAAAGTCTATCCAAATAACATGGTGAAAGTTACTTCTTGGGCTGACAAAGGAATAATACCAGACTTTAATCCTAAACGTTGGGTTATGAAGGGAGGAAAAACACTATGGAACTTCGCTAAATCTGGACTACCTTTCGGAAAATATAAAAAAGGAAAATTCCAGAAACCAAAAGCGGACTTCACTAAAGGAGTTACAGGTAAAGTCCCTAATTCATCTTTGAAATGGCCTGGCGGATGGGAAAAGTGGAAGGGTTACTTAGGGCAAAGACAAATAAGGAAATAGCCAGCAAGCGTAGGTGGGTAGAGCTTCGCAGCAGCACCCACCAAAAACATGATGTTGCTATGTAAATAGTGGTCTTCACCGCATTGAACCGTCATTTTTTGTCTGAATCAACAAGCCTTTAGTACAACGAGTTGAGAAATAAACGAATGGGATGGCATTGGTGTTTTTTTAATTCGTTTATCCGCGCAATTCGCTGTACTTAGTTTCTGAAAATTATGATTCAGACATTTTAGTACAACGAATTGAGAAATAAACGAAAAGGAAGGCATAGATGTCATTCGTTAATTTCCTAATTCGCTGTACTCATTTCCTAATTCGCTGTACTCAATTTAACAGGTAGCTTGCTAAGAGTTACGTTATGCCAATTTGAGACTCCTTCAAGCTTTTAGAAGAATAACTGCCGTATAATCAACAAATTACAGCTAAATAGACGCAATCGCATAACTATCTGATAGAATTTTCGAGAGAAAAGTGAATATACTTTAGTTAATATAGTCTAATAATCTCCATAAAAAAAGTTATCCACCAAAAGGCAAATTGAATGAACTTTGAATGGGATGAAAATAAAAGACAAACCAACATAGTAAGCATGGGATTGATTTTTTGGATGTTCAGAAAATGTTCAATCAATGGAACTTGGAGTCTGTTGATAACAAACAAAACTATGATGAACTTCGCTATAATGCGATAGGTTTAATGGATGGACGAGTTGTTGTGGTAAGTTATACCTATCGCAATCATTGGCAAACCATACGGATAATTTCAGCGAGAAAGGCAACCAAATATGAAAACAGACTCTATTATAGAAGATTCCCACAGTAATTTGAAACGGGTTGGCACAGACGAATCCAAGACGGATTGGAAACGAATTGATGCCATGACGGATGAAGACATTGATTTATCAGATTGTCAGGAGTTAGATGAATATTTTTTTGAAAAGGCTCTTTTGAGTGCGCCTGACGGAACCTATCGTGATGAATCAGGGCATGTTTTTACCAAAGAAGAGGGTATTGCTATACAGAAAGAGCGTTCTGAATCTGATTGCTCTCAAATAAAACAAGAAGGGACTCTTTCAGTGTTATTAGCCCCTGACGTAGCCAAAGCTTTTTCTAGTGAAAAAGCCGTAAATGAGGCTTTACGATTATTAGTAAAAATTGCTAATACTCAAGTGAGACAGTCGTATTAATTTTGGTAAAGTACGAACCCCATCTTTTCACTTTTCAGATAGATAATAGTGGGTTTTGCGTTCGCTC
>QNER01000395.1 GCA_003646175.1 Candidatus Parabeggiatoa sp. nov. 1 | reverse complement strand
TCTATTTAACGGCCATAAAATAATTTCAAATCGCGAATAGCAAACAACGGCTATCGCATTTCATTTAAAAACTCTATGACGCACAACGCTTCAAAATGAGTCGGCCCAGGGGCAACCATAAAGGATTGCCCCTACATTTAGTTATATATTGTAGGGGCAATCCCTTGTGGTTGCCCCCCGCGCAAGCTCTTTCACCAAACTTCATTTGAGAAATCCGATTTTTTGGAAAAATCGGATTTCTGGCCGTGATGAGATTAAAGAAATCCGATTTTTTGGAAAAGCTATTTTGGTAATTGCTAATAATTGGCAAACGTTTGAAGACTGAAACGTGCGGACGGCTTGCAAACCCCAGTCCAGCTATTGATTGACAACATTGGCATCATTCTTGCCTTCGCGCGCGCGCGCGTTAAATATAATATATACTCATATACTCTTATACTCGATGAACAAGTTTTTGAGAGAGCACCCTTTTAGCGTTTTCTGGACAACGGAAAAAGCGCCCGTGCGGTGTCTCGGACCCAACTGGTTTTGATGATTTGACAATCGATTTGATGAAACTATTTTACAATCGATTAAGTCGTGTGTTTTAATGCGCTCCTTTCGAGGCAGTAACTCGATATTTGAAATCCTATTTCTTGCCAAAATGGGATTTATGGCTGCGTTTGAGAAATCCGATTTTTTGGAAAAATCGGATTTCTTGCCAAATCGGATTTCTGGCTGCGTTTGAGAAATCCGATTTGGGGGGAAAAATCGGATTTCTTGCCAAAATCGGATTTCTGGCCTCTCATTCATTTTAGAAATCCGATTTTTTGGAAAAATCTGATTTCTATAGGTATCCAGATAATTATTGAGTCCCCTTTAGGGGACTTGAGCTTTTAGACAACTGCTTTCGCGCCAAAATTTTTGCGCGCAAAAATTTTGGCGCGAAAAGCTGTTGGCTACAAACCAATTTATTTATAAACCGCAAAATTGATTCAAATTTAACACCCCAGTTGCAAACCCCAGTCCAGCATTGAATATTTTTTCTGGACAACTCTCGCAGGTAAGATTGGGCCAAAAACCTCAGAAGTTTCCAAAACCTCTGAGGTTTAGGTTCAACGATTTTTTCTGGACAACTTATATTTTTTTCTGGACAACTCTCGCAGGTCAGATTGGGGCGCAATTAAAAGTGCTGGAAACCCCAATCGCCTAGGGATAAATCCCTAGGCTAAAAGCTCAAGTCCCCTTAAGGGGACTACAAAAATCCAGGTGTTAGGCATTTCTATCACTTTTAATTACACCTGGTCAGATTGGGCCAAAAACCTCAGAGGTTTCCAAAACCTCTGAAGTTTAGGTCCCTCATGATAAATTTAATTGGGGCCAAAAACCTCAGAGGTTTCCAAAACCTCGGAGGTTTAGGTACTAATGGCACGCACGATAGAAATTTTGACCATGCAGGAACCGGTTTGCTTGAGCGTTCAATCACTTTTTTTTGGGTAATTTTCGCCCTGAAACGTTGCCAGCCCAGTTGCAAACCCCGCCCAGCCAGTGCTTAATTCTTTAAATAAGTGCCATTAGTTTAGGTACCCCATGATAAATTATTTGGGCCAAAAACTTCAGAGGTTTCCAAAACCTCTCTAGGTGATGGCTCAAAAATGTGGGTCAAAAACCTCAGAGGTTTCCAAAACCTCGGAAGGTGAAGGCCCAAAAACTCAAGACGCTATGAAAAAAGGGTTGAAATATCAGCTGATAAGTTTGGGTTGTATGGGAATAGTTGGTTTTGTTCCAAGCAACAATATCGCATTAGCCTACGAACAGCCTAACATTATCTTATTAATGAGTGATGACCAAGGCTGGAAGCAAACCGGGTATTATGGGAGTTCTACAGTGGTCTCACCGAATTTAGATACGATGGCCGCTTCTGGACTGCAACTCAATCGTTTTTATACAACGTCTCCGGTATGTGCACCTACTCGTGCGAGTGCTTTAACCGGACGCCATCATAATCGCCATGGTTGCCTCAATGTGGACAATTGTGTATTGGATACCGAAGAAACCACATTGGCGGAAGCGGTTAAACAAGCCAATTATGTCACTGGCCATTTTGGAAAATGGCACATGGGCAGTTTTAGCGGACCCAAAGCTTCCACACCAGGGGAGAATGGATTTGACCAATGGGTATCGTCCAAGCTATTTTTCGATCTTGATGCGACCGATTTTGTGCGTAATGGCGAAGATGAACCCCAAATCGACGGAGACGGTTCCGACTTTATTGTTGAAGAAGCCATTGATTTTATTGAAGATGCTGTCAACAATGGCGACAAATTCTTGGCGGTGATTTGGTACGCAAGCCCTCATGACCCTTGGGAGGCTCTCGATTCCGATAAGGCCGTATTTAGTACTATGAGCGACGACGAACAAAATTTTTATGGTGAACTCTACGCAATGGATCGCAGCATCGGCACTTTACGGACCAAGCTGGAAGATTTGGGCATCGAACAGAATACGCTGCTTTGGTTTATGGGTGACAATGGTCCACAGGACACCAACCCGGATCCGAAAGCGAGTGGGGGTTTAAAAGGCAGCAAAGGTGATCTTTGGGAAGGGGGTATCCGTGTACCGGGCCTGATCGAGTGGCCGGAAATGATGAGTTCGGCCAAAACCAATATACCGGTTAGCACTTTGGATATTTATCCGACAATCCTGGATATTCTCGATATCACCGTAGAAAATCAGGCGGAACTGGATGGTGTCAGCATTTTACCGTTGCTAGAAGGCACCATGACTGAACGAACGGGTGCCATTCCTTTTTGGTACGACAAAAGTATAGATACTTTAACCGATATTGATGTGGGCCATGCGGTGTGGATGAATGAAGTGTACAAACTGCATAAAATTGTGGATACGGATGGTACTGTAGAATATCAACTGTATAATATGAAGAACGATGCGGTTGAAGAAACCGATTTGTCGTCCACTAACACCTCAGCAGCGGAAGGGATGAAAACCCTTTTGGAAACTTGGCAACAAACGGTTTTGGACGATTTCACTGAAGATGAAACGGTTGTGATTGATTCCGGTGAAACTATCGGTGCCAGCGAAACCGCGCCAAATCCTGCAGCCTCCGCAATCCTGGCCGAAAGTAACACCCTGTTTAGTTGGGCCGAACAAAACTTTCCAACCTATTTCAGTCCATCGAATGCGGTGACTCAGTCCATAGATGGTTATTTTGCCCGTTACTATAGCGAAACCAACACTTGGCTGGGTACCAAAGAAGGTGTGGTCTATGTTTATGGCACGCGGTTTAATGACATACAGCCAGCCGGGTTTTCAATCAAAACCGTTGGTGCGGTAACAGACTATATTCCAGCAACCCATTAATGTCGTGGTGGATGCTGGCACTTAGTGTCACGGAACTTCGATAAACATAATGGGCAGTAATAAACATTATGTCTTGGACCTTCGTTTTACAGATGAGAGCGAAGGCTGTACGTTAATGGCACGCACGATAGACAAATACGCTGCGAGCCATGGATTTTGATTCGTCTCTGGCAGCGAAAGCACTTTCGTAAGGAAGTTCCAGCCTACGTCCCGTCATGGGGAAACGATTCTATCCCGAGGAAGTAGGGTGTTTACTACCAGCCAGAGCCCCATCACGCCAAAGCACAATGAGCAAAAACGTCCATTTTGCATGGCCGCTTAATGAAGTAACTCGTAGCGAAGTGGCACTATTTACCAAAAAATTGTGTTCGTGGCTAAAGTTTTTTGTGCACAAAAAACTTTAGCCACGAATTGTGAATTATGAAAAACCCGACAAACAACCGTAAGAGAAATTGGTATAAATAATAACTCCTTTTCATCACCTCACCTTGTTCAGGGGATTTTTCCTATCGTGCGTGCCATTAGGACATACTGGATAATGCTCGTGTCAATCAAGACAAAAATAAGGGGTATTACCCATTTGAAGAAAGTGCCATTGAAACGATTGTTTCGCAAATTGTACAAATTACCCCAAGAAAGATTATCAACTACATGCAACAGATATTAGAAGAGGTAAGACTGTGCGGAATCGATCCTAGCAATAGTCTTGTCGGAACGAAATTGCTGAATGAACACCGTATCATTGAAGAAGTTATGGGGATTGAGTAAAAAGTGTACACATGGCACGCACAATAGCATCAGGAGTCCAAACTTTAGTTTGGATGTACGGAGTCCAAACGCCGCGAAAGTTGACAACATCGCTCCAACTTTCGCGGCGATTTTAGTTTGGCAAGCCCAAGTTAAAACTGCTTTGAAGCCGGCAAACAAACGTGTCGTTATGTACCCTTCAACAAAGGAATGCGCCCCTTAGAAAGTTATTTGAGTTCACCCCTTAAGAAAAGGGCCACGGGGGGATTTACTAAATATAAAGGCACTCAAAAAAAAATCCCCAAGATCCCCCTTTACCTTCGGTGTGACAAAAAAACGAGAACATCAAGTATATAGTGCCGTAAACCGGCCAGATATTGAATACATGGCAGGTTTGGGCTACAGTAGTATGTAAGACTTAGCATAAATGGAGACATATAATGAAGCATATTACCCCTAAACCACTCACTGCCGCGATTGCATTGGCTTTATTCGGCACTATGCACAGCACCGCGTTTGCGGTGACGCAGAAAGCCATTAACGCATGCAGCAACCTCAGCGAAAACGACAGTTGCAGTATTCCAAAATCTGACGGTTCCACGATCAGCGGCTTTTGCACCTTGGCTGAAGATCAACTGTTCTGCGATCGCAACGCCACCGGTCCCGGCACCAGTATCGGAAGCACCAGCAACAGTTTGCCGGACACCGGGCAGACTTCCTGTTTTGACGGTGACGGCGAAATCATCTCCTGCCCCGCCGCCGGGGTATCTTTTTATGGTCAGGACGCGCAATACAGCGGCAATGCCCCCAGCTATACCGATAATGGCGACGGCACCGTGACCGACAACCTGACCGGTCTGATGTGGCAACAAGATCCGGACACTAACGGTGACGGCAGCATAGATTCAACCGACCGAATCAGCCAGAGCGATGCTGTCTCCGGTGTCACCACGCTGACTCCGGACGGTTATAACGACTGGCGTATACCTACCATCAAAGAACTCTATTCGTTGATTGATTTCAACGGTGCCACCGGCAGCGGCGACCTCAACAGCAGTACCGTCCCCGACGACGCAGTGCCGTATATCGACACCGATTACTTGATGTTTGGCTACGGTTCAGAGGATCGCTTCATTGATGCCCAGTACTGGAGCACGACCGATTACGTCAGCACTACCATGAACAATAACGACACTAATTTCGGTGTCAATTTCGCGGATGGCCGGATTAAAGGCTATCCCGCCAGCGGCAGCCGTTTCGTGCGTTATGTGCGCGGCTGCACCGACTACGGTGTCAACAGTTTCAGCGACAACAGCAACGGCACCATCAGCGATGCCAACAGCGGTTTGATGTGGCTGCAAAACGACAGCGGTTCTTTTAATACGGGTTACAGTAATAACTACGCGGACAGTGGCAGCCTGAACTGGGAAGAGGCATTAGCTTGGTGCGAAGGCTTGAGTTACGCCGGTTATGACGACTGGCGTCTGCCCAATGCCAAAGAACTGCAAGGCCTCGTGGATTACAGCCGTTCGCCGGACACCACCAATTCTGCTGCCATCGACTCGTTGTTTTACGCCACTTTGCTGAGCAATGGCATTAACAGCAGCGGCACACCCAATTACCCGTATTACTGGACCAGCACCAGCCACCAAGACGGCCCTAACTTCGCGGTGTACATCGCGTTCGGAGAGGCCAGAGGCTATATGGGGCCAAACGGCACCACATTACTTGATGTACACGGTGCCGGTTCCCAGCGCAGCGACCCTAAAACCGGCGATCCCACTCAATATACCGGCATCGGTCATGGCCCCCAAGGGGATGTGGTCGGTATTTATAACTACGCCCGTTGCGTGCGCGATATCGACGCGGATGTGGCAATCGTTGGCCAATCCCCCGTGGCTGGCACGGATACTGGAACCATTGCCTCACAATGCGCGGTATACAACCCGGCAGCCAGTCCCCAAGTCGATATTCCCTGTGTGGCGGTAGATGGGACTGTGTACAGCGCGGGCCTGAATATCGTCTCGGCTACGACCGGCGTGCTGCGTTTTGATACCGACCTGTCCTCCTTAACTCAAGTCAGCTTAACGCCCGGTACCGACTGTGGCGTTTATGACAGTACGGCATCCAGCCTGCGTCTCAACTGCGTGGATATAGGCAACGGCACCCGTTTGTGGGTGGAAATGGATATAGTGCCCGGAGCCACCGGCGTGCCATTTGATTTGGGAAGTTACGGACCTCAGTTATTTCAGTGAGTACCTGAACGGAAACCCTCCCTTCTAGTGCAGAAAAGCGGAAGTTTCCATACCACCCGCCATGAAAAGAAGCCTGGGGATAAATCCTTAAGTAAAAGCGAAAAAATGCTAAAGCAGACTAACCACCCCAGGTTTAGTTTTTGTAGTGCCCTGATACGTACTTGAGCTTTCAGACAACTGCTGTAGCAAAGAAATTTTGGCGCGAAAAGCTGTTGGCTGAGGTGGTACGGGGATTGGAGCGATCCTGCACTCGTTTCCACGCGGCGCGCCACTACCTATTAAGTAGGGTGGGTTTCGCTATAGCGAAACCCACCATTTTCGGCTGGTACTTACGGGCATTCATCAATCTGTTAGACAGCACTGACCTGGAAGATGAGGTCTGTATCAGACGGTCAAATTGTGGTGGTGTTCAATATACATCAAACTCACGACTCACAAAAAAAGGAACGAGTTATGAAACACGCATCTTTAGGCCTAGTTCTAAGCCTGGTTTGCTTTTTAGTCTTTGCCGCACCGCCGGATGGCGGCACTCAACCGCCCCCGGACAGTGATACTCAACCGCCCCCGGACAGTGACACTCAACCGCCCCCGGACAGTGACACTCAACCACCGCCGGACAGTGACACTCAACCACCGCCGGACAGTGACACTCAACCACCCCCGCACAATGACACTCCACCACCCCCGGACAGTGACACTCAACCACCCCCGG
>QNER01000394.1 GCA_003646175.1 Candidatus Parabeggiatoa sp. nov. 1 | reverse complement strand
TGTGCCTCGCCAATTTTTAAGTCTTCTGGACAAAAAAAGCATTCTGGACATTAATTTAGGTGACCAAATTGAGAAAGAAATGACCATTTTGTTTACCGATATTCGTGGATTTACTTCTATTTCTGAAACTTTTTCTCTACAGGATAATTTTGAATTTCTCAATAGTTACTTGGGCCAAATGGAACCGATTATTAAAGCACATCATGGTTTTATTGATAAATTTATTGGTGATGCGATCATGGCGCTGTTCCCAACCTGTGCCGATGATGCCGTCTGTGCGGGTATTGCCATGCTGAAAAGGCTAACAGAATACAATAAGTTGTTGCGAACTGCCGGTTTTAAGCCGCTTAACATTGGTATTGGCATCAATACTGGCCCATTAATGTTAGGTATATTAGGGGGGCAGAAGCGCATGGAGGGTACAGTGATTGCCGATGCTGTGAATGTAGCCGCACGAGTGGAGTCTCTGACAAAAAGCTACGACACCGCCCTGCTCATCACTGAGTACACTTATCAAAAATTAGTAAATACTTCACAATATCTTATGCGTGTGATTGATCGTGTGACGGTCAAAGGAAAAACCAAGCCCGTGACAGTTTATGAAGTTTTTGATGCAGAGCCGCCGGCTATTATTGAACTAAAATCAAGCACATTACACGATTTTGAGCAAGGTTTTAAGTGTTTTCATAATGAACAATTTAAGGAAGCACAGGGCTTTTTTGAGAAAGTATTGCAAGTCAACAATAACGATAAAGTCGCGCAGGTTTATTTAGAACACTGTCGGAAAGTGTTAAACATGACAATGCCAGAAAGGCCCAAAATCCTGATGGTGGATGATGTACCTTCCAATTTAAAAATATTGTCGGTTTTTCTACGCACCAACAACTTTGAAGTGTTAGTTGCCGAAGATGGACAAAGAGCACTAGAAATAGTTGAGTTGGATTGCCCACATTTAATTTTGTTAGATATAATGATGCCGGGCATAGATGGTTTTGAAACCTGTAAGCGTCTGAAAGCCAATCCCAAAACCCAAGATATTCCGGTGATTTTTATGACGGCTTTGTCAGATACGATGGATAAAGTCAAAGGTTTTGAGTTAGGCGCGGTGGATTACATCACTAAACCCTTTCAGCGGGAAGAAGTCTTGTCACGAATTAAAACTCATTTAAGTCTTCACCATTTACAACAACAAGTCCAAGCAAAAAATGTGGAACTTGAAATTCACAATGTAGCTCTCAAGGAAAAAATTAAAACGTTGACAATGCAAACCAAGTTTTTTTGAGAAAGAGTCGTAGATTGAAACAGGTGACAGTGGCAATGTTTGTTCCTGTCGATAATGATCCAGGTAGGTGGGCAATGAAATAAACGGACACATCTATTTTCAGTCGTTTGATTATCGGTTAAATTGGGGCTGCCAGGAGTCCAAACTTTAGTTTGGGCAACCCATAACGGTGCACAAATAAACAGGTATTTTAATTTCGTTCACCCCTTTGGTGAATGGGTTTGGGGGGGGAATTTAAAAAACCTGAAGATTTATGCTTCGGTACTTAATAATTCCACGGATAGTATCCCGTCTCAGGATGCTATCCGTCATGGCTTAGCGTACAACTAGATTATTTTAATAAAATAACGCGTAGCAAAATTCCAAAAATAACCAAAAAAGTTCATGATTCTAAATGGATGGAAAGGTCATTTTTACTTTAGTTTCAGATAATGTCACTTCACCTTTGAGTTTTCGTCGTTGAACAGCAGGTGGATTAGTTATAATCTGTCCTTCCTTTTCAAGTTGTAACAGAGCACTTCTATAATTCTCTTTGATATAACGAGTACCAATGTGATGTTGTTCATAGACTTCTTTTCTAGTCATTGTGCGACTGGCGAATTTATTTAACAACTGATCTTTCAGAGTATCAAGGGGACATAAAAACGAAGTTTGACTGTCAAAACTTGGATTATATTCAAAAGAAGGTACACTTTGTTCAGCATAGGAACTTTCTTTAGCCATAATTTCTTTCATAATTTCGTATCCTCTAACATGTTTAGTCACGAAAATAATGTAATGGCTGGTTCTATTAGCACTAAGAGATTTAAAACCAAAGGGTAAAACATATTTTCCACCCATTTCTTTGAGTGCCTGTTGCATCGCTTCCATAATAACCAACTCTTTTTTAGAAGGTGATGATGACATTTGTATCCGAAGCTCTTTTACTCTTTCTTCACCAAAAAGAGCATTCATATGCTCTTCGACCTTTGGATTGGTGAGTCCCGCACTAATGCGATTATAATTGAAGAAAAAGATACAATCACATCCCCAATTTTTGAGTACTGAATTAATGAGACGGAGCGAAAGTCCTTTATAACCCCAAGGATCAATGAAAAAAAGCGTTGGTATCAAATCTTTTTCTTCAAATATATGATATATCTCTTCTCCGACTTCGCTATTCAAAATAGAAGGTTTATGTTTCAGTTGCTCTATGTTTGGAATTGAATAAATTGCTTTCTTCAAGGATTCAGACTGATTGGAGTCAGCATCATTAAAGATGGTTACTAACATTTCTTTCATATCCTTATCTTGAATAGCCGTTTCTAAAACCAGGATAGGTGTGGATTTTTTCCCATTTTTATAGCGCCCTGGACCAGAAAAAAGATCAATATAGGCAATCTTATTGCGCCTTGTTTGGGCCCACGGCATAATTATCTTAGCCCAAGCCCAAAGATAGTTCTTAACGATTCTGGCTTTAATTTGAGATTGTTCTTTTGATTCCTCAAAAAAAGAGTCATTCTGCTTATTTTTGACGCTTCTGGTTTTAATTTGAGATTGTTCTTTTGATGCCTTAAAAAGAGCGTAATTATTCTTCATATTTTTCTAGCTTCATTATTCAATTTCATAAGGGAGGAACGTAACAAAGACTCAGACGCGCAGCTATAAATCAACAACTTGCATAGTATTAGATTATTGTCAGTTATTGTTTGAGTGTTTTTGCTCAGAAATTTTGCAATAGGCTAAGGGATAGTCGCTGTTAAAAGAAACTCAGTTTTTTTCAACAAACCGAGTTTCTTACCTGAACCATTAACCATAAATAGGCATTTGATAAGGCATTTCATCAAATAGTTTGCCGTTCAGTTGGCGGCCATTTTGTTTTTTAGGGCGTTTTTTTCCATCAGCACCCCATCCTCCCCATTGTTTAAAGAAAAATTGAACGCCAGATTGCTGGCATTGTTGTTGGATATTAAGGGCCCATTTTGGTTTCATTGGCCTCGCTTTAGCTCCCGATTCACCGCCGACAATCACCCAATGGATTCCCGTCAAGTTGATTTTTCCTAAATCTTCTAACAGCGGCTCAATAGAAAGAAAACGAATGTTAACATCAATCCTCGATAGATGCTCAATACGAGGTAGCCCGTATTTTTTATCTTCAACAGTCACACCTAGCCAAGTATTTTTAGGCACTTGACGAGTTTGAAAAAAATTTTCCATGCGTTTGGCACGTTTAGTCAAAATTTGAAATTGGTGTTGAGTGGCTTGTCTTATAACTTCAAAGACTTGTTGTATAAATGAGTCTGGGATGTCTTCGTGGAATAAGTCACTCATTGAATTAACAAAATAAATGGTAGGCTTCTTTCTTTTGAGTGGTTGCACAAGGCGCTCAGGAAGAAGTGTTAGGTTAAAACCATTTTCATAACCCCTGACTCCCATAGCCTGCAAACGTTTTGCCATCGTTTCCGCATAACAATGTTTGCATCCGGATGAAATTTTTGTACACCCCGTGGTTGGATTCCAGGTGTTTTGTGTCCACTCAATTTTGCTTTTCTGTGACATAGATTACCTCACTTTATATTCCTCCAGAAAAATTTGTCTTTCTAGTGAACTTCGAGGTTTAGTAAACATCGAAGGTTTGGTACCAAAATTTTTGTTTGCAAAAATAGTTGCCATTGTTATATTTATTTTATGTCAATGCCTTTCCAAATAATAACAATTATTTTTATAATGGTAAGCTAAAAACTTTTCTCCACAATTTCAATCTCCCCCGCTGTCAAATCATACAACTGATAAACCAATTTATCAATCTGTTTGTCAATCGCGTCAATTTGGCGCGTCAATACGGTTTTGGTTTGGGGCACGTTGGCTGTGGCTAATTGTCGGTGCAAGTCTAACATTTTTTCGACAAGTTGTATTATTTTATCATGGTGGGCGGAGTCGGTTGGTTTGTCAAAGTCAAGGGGTTTGATGGAAATTTGTTGGACGTAAATGATTTTTAGTCTGTAAAATCCACCTTGTACTTTGTCACAGATATTAACCAACATGAAGCGACTTAAACGAGAATTAAGAATCCCCAACAAATATTTGTCATCAGTAACGATCAATTGATTGTTATCGTTTCCATAATAACAATTATCGTCAAAGGTAAAAGCTGCAACTTCGCTACTTATACCGGGCCAAAGTATTTTACTTTCTTCAAATACTTTGTAATAAGCCACCGTGTCTTGAATTTCATACCACTCATAAGAACCAAGTTTGCGCCCTTGCCATTTTTCGCCTTTCCAATCTTTGGGTTTTGGCATCAATCGCTTTTTAAACTGAAGAAGATGCCGTTTAATCGCGGGATATTGTTGAATATTCACACCTCGACGAGTGAAAATTAAATAGTGTTCATTTTTAAGCGGCTGATAACGTTTAACATCTCTGCCATGCAAAAACGGTTTTATCAATTCTTCGCTTTTGGTATCTTCGGTAATCAATTTATTCCGTGTTTGTGCATCAATGACGAATGCTTCGTTAAGCCCTGTCAAAACACCACGATAAATTTTACCTTCGACATATTCGCCTAACGGCACACCCGCTTGACGCAATTTTTCTAATAGTGCCTGTGTTTTTTCATCTACCAATGTCCAACCGTTATCCGCCAACGAGGCTTGTTGAACTGTGTAACTATTTTCTGCCACGTATGTTTTTAAGTCAGAAAAATCTAGTGTTTTGATTTGGGTAACTTGAAAAGTCGTTTGAGGTGCCTCTTTTTGAATGCTCAAAATACAAGGATATGTTGTCGCCTTTTGAAAAACGGGCAAGTCACCAAAATCGGTTATTTCAATTAAGTGTTGTTGTTTTAGCCATTGGCGCAAAGATTTGCCGTAATTGGCTCGCATCCATTTGTTGGCGACAATAATACTAAAGTGCCCATTGTCACGCAGCATTGATATGCCTTTTTCAATGAAATACACATATAAATCCGCAACGCCATGGTAGGTACGGTAATGTTCTTGAAAATAGGATTTCCAATCGCCTAATAATTCTTGGCGCACATATGGCGGATTGCCAATTACGGCATCAAAGCCACCGGCGTTGATGATATTGCTAAACTCTGTTGCCCAGTCAAACGCATTAATGCGATAAATTGTGTCGGAGTCCAGTAGCTTCAGTTGTTGCCCTTGATAAAAGTCATTAGCAATCAAGGAATTGCCACATTTTATATTGTTATCTAAGTCTGGCAACACGCGTTCCCGAAACATAGACAATTGTGGAAACAAGGTTTGTTCATTTTCTAAGACTTTTAGCAGTAGCGATAGTTTGGTGACTTCTACCGCTTGTGGATCAATGTCTACACCATAAATGTTATTTAATAGGATGCGCTTGCGTTCCGCAATGGTGAGTTGCCACACGCTGCCCATGGTTTGATAAAGGCGCGGATTTTTGCCTTTTGCCCACTTTTGTGGATTTTGGCGATAGTGTTCACGGTGCCAATCTAGCAAGAATTGATACGCGCCTAATAAAAATGAGCCGGAGCCACAGGCGGTATCTAAAATGGTTAATTGGTTGACTTCATTAGGTTTTTTAGTTGCCACTAATTTGCCTACGGTTTGTTTGACAATGTAATCAACAATATAGGTGGGCGTGTAGTAAACTCCGCCGGCTTTTTTGACTTCGGGCTTTTCTTCAACGATGGCGCGATGGGTGGGCGTGAGGCGGATGACTTTGCCTAAAAATTGTTCGTAAACTTGTCCCAAAATATCGGCGGGCAACACCGAAAATTCATAGGGGCTGTCAGGATAGTACAGGTTTTTGAGAATGTCTTTGAGGATTTTGTCATCAATGGCGAGTGTCGGTGTTAGCGTGTCGGTGTTATCGCGCGGTTTTTCGGCTTTAAAATGGAATAATCCGGAATTGTAACGCTCGTCGGCTTGCCGGAAAAGTTGAAAGAGTCGCGTATAGATTTGGGTGCTGTTTTGCAACGCGAGTAAGCGCCCATAGTCTTCAATGCTTCTATCTTCACAAATGCGTAAAAATATAATGCGATCAATGGTTTGTTGCACTGCAAAATTTAGTTGGCGGGGTAATAAGTTGGGATTACGCAGCGCAATATTGCGGGCGAGCATGTCGCGCCAACGTTCAATTTCAGCTAAAAACGCGGTGTCAACTTCGGCCGTACCTTTTTTGCGCGTTTTGGAGTCGATGTATTTATCAAAAGCACCCTTTAAAATGGCTTGGCGGGAGAATATGCCAATAAGTTCATTCCAACGGGAAAGGTAATCGGTATATTTTAAGTATAAAATACGGGCGGTGGCTGCGTTATCGGTTTTCGCCGGTTTGATGCGGCAGTCGTAAACGGCAAATTCGGCAAAATTAGTCAAAATGCAAAGCGGCAGTTTGGCACTCCAGCCATAGCGGCGCACTTGAAAGGCAGCTTCGGCATTCTCTTTGAGATTGATAGCCGGCTTTTTGGCTTCTAAAAAGAATTTACGCACGCCGCCAATCCGAAAACTATAATCAGGGGTTTTGGTAGCGCGTCCTATTTTGAGGGCGTCTTCATGCACGACGTCTTTGTAGGCTTCGGCATAACTTTGTTCATTGGCGACATCCCAGCCTAACGCGATGAAAAAAGGATCGATAAATTCACGGCGGGTTTGGGTTTCGTTGTAGGTGCTTTGTTGGTAGGTTTGTTGGTGACTGGCAAAGCGTTCGACTAAGGCGGGTACTTGGGGATTTGGGTTAATCATTGATATTCAATCAGATTTTTTTTTTGGTTATGGTTTGTTGGGGATGGGTGAGGTGGAGTCTGGTATTTAGTACAGCGCATTTAAG
>QNER01000393.1 GCA_003646175.1 Candidatus Parabeggiatoa sp. nov. 1 | reverse complement strand
TTTGGCACGGTGGTCAGTGCGACACCGGTAGAAACACCGTTTTTGTACCATGGTATGTATGGGGTGATGACGGATGAATCTGGGTTCTATGTACAGGACCAAAAATATTTTGTGATGCTATCGCTTTATTTTTGCTTGAGTCACACTTTTGTGGCTCACATAATTATAATGTGTTTCGTTCCAAATCAATCTATCCCAAGACTTAAAAATAGCAATAAAATATGGTTATTTTTGAGTGATACTATCGCAAAAAAAAGCGATAGCATCACGACTTGAACACTTTTTTGTCCTGTACAAATATCTGGGTTATACTATATGGGGGCACGGTACTATAGTCCGGAGTTTCGGCGGTTTGTGAATCAGGATGTGTTGCTAGGCACGGTTGTTAATGGGCAATCTTTGAATCGGTTTGCTTTTGTTAATGGCAATCCGGTTTCTTATGTTGATCCTGATGGTCAAGTACCAATTGTTGTTGTTCCATTTATTGTTTTGGGAGTCATTGAAGGAGCTCTAAGTGCTTATGATATTTATAATACAGTACAGACAATACTTGATCCTGAAGTCTCAAATGTGGGAAAAGGGATAGTTGCCTGTATTTTCGTGGTAGGAATGGTATTACCAGGTGGTGGTTATTCCTCTCTTAAATTCCCTGGTGCAAGACACTTTATTAAGAAGGTTACTCAGAAAACGGTAGCTAAAGAGAAGAATACGGTTATTGAACCTGGAGTTGATGTGATTGGAGACGTGAATGCCATACGAAGTGGTTTAGCCACTCGAGTCGGAGAGACTTTTGTGATTAATGGTCGAACTTATGGAATACATAATGGAGCTATCCACCCAATATCTGGGCCAGGCTTCCATCAGCTCGAACTGCCTGCTTTCAAGGCTTTGGGGGTATATAATAAATTCGGTAATTCACAGAGGGCAGCTGAAATATTAAACAACATTGGAATTTCCGAAGCCGCTAGAAATGCGGCTTTACCAGCTTGGCAGGCTATACAATGAGTGGGTTTGATCTTTTGATAGACCAAAAATTAGAAGCCAACAAATTGCAAAAGGCTATTTCTCAGGTTTTGGAGGTAGAACCTGAAAATATTCTGGTTTGCAATGAAGTTTCTGATGTTCCTCTGGCAACTTCAATTAGTTCACTAGTGGTTTTGGCCGAGGTACTTGGCGAATTCGTATTATTGTTAGCTTTCTATTTTAAAGAAAGTTACGTTGGTATAGACTCTCCAATTGAAATTGCTAAACGTTTGTCTACCAAATTGGAATGTCAATGCCTGATTTCGGACGATGAAATCAATCCTTATACTATGCTGAGAGTTGATATAGAAGCTCATGTACAACAAGTTGCTTTGTCTGTAGCGAGTCTCCAGGAAGACAAATATGTTGTTGAGTATGTTGTCCGAGATGTCTAAATAGCCAGCGTAGCATAAATCGTAGGGTGGGTTTCGTTGCGGCGAAACCCACTTTTTTTTTCTTCAACGCACATTCTACTTTACCCCTGGTAAATAATTAATTTTAACTTGACAATGTCTTATGAACATTCGTTTCATGCGAACTTTGTACGATTGGGCCATGGGGGTGATTGAAATGTGACATTATCAAGTTAATTATGCCAACACCAACATAAGCCATCAAAATGATTTATGATCGCTTCGTGCGGGAAAGCGAAAATCTCCTTCTTAACTTTTTGGTGGTACAAAGCTTTCCTACCTTACATTATTTTGTAAAGTTTTTGATGGAGGTTAAATATGCCTAGATTTTCTACTAAAACTCAATCCTTATTGATAAAGGCTGGTTGGCAAGAAGGAAGGAAGATTGACACAACCGGATACGAACAAGTCTTGAGAGAAGAAGAATTTGAAATACCAACTTGTGTGAAAGCATTGCTACAAGAATTTGGTGGTTTAAGAATAGTACATCCTCATGCCAAAGTACCGGGGGAAACTGATGATTTCATTTTTGAAGCGGTAAAAGCGACGTACCAGTCTCTGGCTGATTGGGTGAAAGGAAATTATAGTCATCGTGTTGGCAAAAAGCTATGCAGTGTTTTCGAGCCTGTGATGCTCATATGATACTTGTTATGTCTTCTGATGGCGAAGTATTTGCGGGTTTTGATAGTTTCTTATGTTATGTTGGAACCTCCGGCGATGATGCGATTGAATCTCTTTGTTCAGGAAGATTACTTCAAAAAATACCTCAACTTGAGCAAGCGTAACAAACCTAGAATATGCCTTACGCACCCACATTGTCGGGTGTGCAACGTGTTGTCCACCACATTAACATAGTGTCACGGGGCAAAGAGTTACATAATGGGCGGTAATAAAAATTGTGTATTTGCCCATTGTGCCACGGATGTTAGGCTCTGGCTGGTAGTAAACGCGCACCGAAGCAGGGCGAATGAATTGCTTCCCCATGACTTCACTACGTCTGGAACGATTGAAATAGTTCCAAGCGGAAAGAGACTACTCGCCCTCCTTGGCTCGCAGCGCAGTTTTCTGAAGTCATCCTTTCATCCAAAACACCCAGCCAGTTTTAGTTTCGGCACTAATTCATTTCAAGTGGTCACTATGGGATATAAGATTCACTCTAACAAAAATGGTCGGTTTGAATTACTATTCATTGATGAACCGGAATATTGTCATGCGTTGATGATGTCACCAACATTGAAAGAAGCCAAATTAAGTGATGGAACTTGGCTGATTTTGTTGTTTGCTGTGTGGAGTGCTCCAGATCTAGAGGCTATTAAAATGGCCGTGACATTGGCGAAAAAATTCAACGGACAAATTCAACTTGGGGTGCGACCATTCGATGAACATCAAGAAAATTGGTTATGGTGTCCTGAAATAAAGGCCGCCTTTGTTAGCCCCATCTGGCTAGTGTTTGAAAATGGCCGAGTGATTGTGGAACATGTAGGTTTACGCTCCGAAGAAGAATTAGAGAAAAATATTCAAAATGCCCTTGAAAGCAAGTAAGCGTAGGATATGTTGATGTAATGTATGTGAGTAGAGCGATAGCGAACATAGCCCTATTTTCGTAAAATTGTTGGTTTCTGTTACCAATGGACGTTCCCAAGCACGCCAGTTTGAATATGGCGCGGCCGGCCGACTCACTCGTTGGACTGACAAAGATGGCAGCGTGTCTTATGGTTATGATGCCAATGGGAATGTCTTGACGGTTTCCGATGAAAATGGCACAATCACCCGTGAATATGATCCGTTAAACCGTGTTACCCAATATACCGATACTCAGGGCAATACGCTGCAATACGTCTATGACCCCGTTGGGAATTTGGTGACATTGGTTTATCCGGATGGTCGGCAAGTGCGTTATGACTATAATGCGGCAAATCAATTGGTTTCTGTGACGGATTGGGCGGGTTGTCAAAAACATTACTATTATGATGACAATGGACAACCGGTTCGCGTGGTTCGGCCTAATGGCACGGAATTGACGCTCACCTATAATATTGCAGGTTAGCAAAGGTATTTGTCATCTCTTTAAAGGGTTGTGATTTTCGTGGCAACGTATCTGAAACCGAACGAGAAACAATAAGAACTCTGGTAGATAAAGAATTCCAGCCGAGAGTCTTTGCCACTTATTACCCAAATAGGCGAATAGTCAACTGGTAGCTGTTTTATTCAGTTGATTAACTGATGTTACGCACGAAGCTTCCACAAGCTTTGGGATAAATCCCAAAGCTAAAAGCGTTAGGAACCTAAAGGTGACTAAAACCAACTATAGACGTTCAGAAAAATATTTAGGGCAAAACCATAAAGCTTGAAAAAACGCTTTACGGTTTCATTCTTAAATTATTTATCGATCAAACTATATTAGTCGGCTAAAGCCGATTAAGTGAGAGTTTCAGTCACCTTTAGGTTTTTTCGCTTTTAGCTTTGGGATTTATCCCAAGGCATCTTTTGGAAGGGAAGTTCAGTGCGTAACATCAGTTAATAGCTACAAAAATTGTATATAAAAATAGATAAAGCGCAATAGCTGCCACAATAACGACAGGAATTGTATTTTAGAAAGGATTTATAAGAATGAATTTTTTCAATGACGACAGTTATCGTTTTTGCTTATAATTAACGGATAAATTTTATGCCCTAAAAATCGCAGATATCTACATTTGTCAATTGGGTGCTGGGATTTTTTTTCAATCCTTTTTTATAAGTCCTTTTGCCAAATGCGATCTTTGTAGTTATTGTCGCAATCGGTGTCATTATTTAGTAATTTCTAATTCAAACATAATTTAAAAATGTCACATTTCAATTACAATACAATTACAATACGATTTTCTTTCGTTCTAGGTTGACTTGCACGGTGCATTCGATCTGAGATAAAAATAAGAAAGGGGGAAAGATCGTCCCAAGCAAAGTGTCTCGCCTTTTGTTGCTAGCCTGTGTATAGAAGAAATCCAACAGATTGATTATTTTGTGGTAAGGTAATCCTACAGTTCTTCATTCGTTTAAACGCACTTTGCACTGTGCAAGGTGCGCCTAGAACGAATGTCGATCCATCGCTTACTTTTTCTGTATACTTTTCCAGAAAAAATTTTCTGATTGCTCGATGGAATCCAAACTTTAGTTTGGGCGGTTCCAAGATAAATCTTGAACTCCTGTTACTCGTCAATAGAAGATTGACAAAATACTAGGCTAAGATCTACTGTCTATAATAATTGAGCCTGCCGAAACTAAAGCAGCCTTCGGTTGAGCCAATGGCGTTCGTTCAAAAA
This sequence comes from Candidatus Parabeggiatoa sp. nov. 1, assembly GCA_003646175.1. Classification (GTDB taxonomy): domain Bacteria; phylum Pseudomonadota; class Gammaproteobacteria; order Beggiatoales; family Beggiatoaceae; genus Parabeggiatoa. The sequence continues at coordinate 2,345 of QNER01000393.1, read as the reverse complement.
CTTGAACATCGAGTATTGGTAAAAACCTGAGAAGGAAGGCTTAAGTTTTGCTTTGCGGTTTGGCACAAAACTTTTTCTGGGCAACTAACTATATTAGGGTATAAAAAAATGAAACTATCAAGTTCTGCTTTTGAACATGAAGGCAAAATACCTTCTAAATATACCTGTGACGGCGATAATGTGAACCCGCCTTTAACTTTCTCCGAGGTGCCGAGGGAGACAAAAAGCTTAATCATCATTATGGATGATCCAGATGTGCCCAAAAATCTGAGGGCTGATGGGATGTGGGATCATTGGATTGTTTTTAATATGCATTGTGGGCTGCAAAGAATTAGAGACGGCGAAGAGCCAGAAGGGACGCAGGGGCTTGGTACGAAGAACAACTTAGATTATTTCGGCCCTTGCCCCCCAGATGGAGAACACCGTTATTTTTTCAAGCTTTATGCTTTGGATACCACCTTAAATCTGCCGGTAAAATCCACCAAGCGACAGGTTGAACAAGCCATGGCAGGTCATATAGTGGCACAAGCGGAATTGATGGGGCGGTATGAGAGAATTGGGCGTTAGTTATTATTTGACGGATGCTATCCCTTTTCGGGATAGTATCCGTTTTAAAAGCATCTGTACGCAGAGTGTCCCAGAACGAGTTCACACATTTTACATGGGAGCCCGAAAAGTCTTACTGTTCATTTCTCCTTTAGGGAAAAATGACCATGTGACTCAGTTACATGAAAGCGGCACTACATAACGCAAAATACGAAATGTTACCTGATGAAGGCGCATTTTATGGAGAAATGCCTGACTATAAGGGCGTGTATGCTAACACCGATACCCTCGAAGCGTGTCGGGAGCAATTGGAAGAAGTGCTTGAAGAAATGGATTTTATTTCGGCTACGTAAAAATCTCCGTTTGCCGGTGATTGATGGGATTGACTTAAACCTCAAGGAGGCTGTCTAATGCCTCGGTTCGAGAGTTTTTGCGGGTTCTCATTCGTTTCAAGCGAACCTTGTACGAAATTTTTTTTCTGGATAATATTCGCAGGAGTACAAGGCGAACCTGGTACGAAAAAACGGGCTTCGCAGGAGTACTTCGCTCCCTTTGTACGAAAAAAATAACTTTAAGGAAAACAACATGATAAATTTTACCGAACTTTTACTGGAAATGGTGTTAATGCCCATCGTTGCCTTTTTGGTGGGGCTGGTGCTGGTTTTGATGATGCGGAAAGTCCGGGCAAGGATTGAGCGGCGCGTCGGGCCGCCTTTTTTGCAACCCTTGTATGACATCATCAAGCTGTATGGCAAAAAAACGCAAATTTCGCATGGTTACATGCACGATATTGCGATTATGATGCTGTTGGGCGGTTATATTGCGTCGGAGATACTGTTGCCGGTGCCGGGCATGCACGGGTTGGCTGATCAAACCGATTTGTTGATTTTGATGTATTTATTGATGGTGCCCATGCTGGGGATGGCGTTAGGGGTGGGGCAATGTGCTAATCCCAATGGCTCTATCGGGATTTCCCGCGCGTTGTCATCCATGTTGGCTTATGATGTGCCCTTTGTAATTGTGGTGGCGGGCGCAGCCATCAGTTATGGTACGACTAATTTAGTCCAAATCATTGAAATTCAACAACAAGGCGGCCCCGCGACATGGGGCCTGTTTAGTATGCCTTTATTAGCCATCGCGGGTATGATTTCCATGTATGCCATGCTTGGTAAAGAGCCTTTTGAGATTTACGTCGCACCGGCCGAAATTGCGACGGGGCCGATGGTTGAGATGAGCGGCAAATACATGGGCGCGTTGTTTGTTATGCAGTGCTTTCAACTGTATACGGTTGGGGTTTTGTACACGACACTATTTCTTGGCGGTGGCGCAAGCTGGCTGACTTTCTTACCCAAAGTCTTTGCGGTGGTATTTATCAGCGTTGCTATTACCAATGTCTATGGTCGTTATCGCACCGATGATGCGATTCGCTGGATATGGAAATGGCCTACTGGGATTGCGTTGTTAGGGTTGGCGATGGTGATGATGAAAGGTTAAAAAAGGAGTACAACGAATTACGGGGATAAACGAATTAATCCAATTGTTCCCAAATAAATCATCCGTCTAATCCTTCAATGCGCCGTACTCAATTGTCTGAATCAGAATTGTCAGGATGATAGAATTAAAGAGATCAATATGCCAGAAAAACCCCATATTATAGATGCGTTTATTTATGATGCTATACTGGAAGTACAACTTCTTTCCTGATTTAACGGATTGACCATATCTATATAAATTATCTTATGGATTTAAATGGTAGTTTTAATGATTGATTTTTTTAAGAATTAGACTGGAAGTACAAC
>QNER01000392.1 GCA_003646175.1 Candidatus Parabeggiatoa sp. nov. 1 | reverse complement strand
CCCTTTATCATCAATTGACGATTTTACCGTGACATTGTTTGTATTTTTTACCAGAGCCACAAGGACAAGGTTCGTTGCGACCAATTTTACGTCCTTGTCGCACAAAAGGCTTTTTCGGTGCTGGTGCTTGTGGTGCCTCTGGTTTATCAGCCAACTCATTAGCCATTCCTTCTACCTTGGCATGTCTAAACTGCATCTGTGCCTGTGGTCGCCGTTGTTCTTCTACCGCGGCGACATCCGATTCGGCACGAATTTGCACTTTCGAGATGATGCTAACGACTTCGCGTTTGATTCGTTCAAGCAACTTGGAAAACAGTTCAAACGCTTGACGCTTGTACTCGTGCTTGGGATTTTTGTGGGCATAGCTTTCTAAATGGATGCCTTGACGTAAATGATCCATAGCAGCCAAATGTTCTTTCCAATGGCCGTCAACCACTTGTAACATAACGGCTTTTTCAAAATGGCGGATCACTTCAACACCCGCTTGATGTTCTTTTTCTTGGTACGCTGCGACAATGGCTTGTTCTATTTTTTCGCGTAACGGTTCCTCATGTAAGGTGTCGTCTTCTTCTAACCATCTGGAAATGGGTAAACGCTGACCTAATGTTTGTTCGAGGGCTTCTTCAAGGCCGGGAAGATTCCACAATTCATCCAAACTGTTGGGCGGAATATAAATATCTATGATTTCTGTGAGTACGTCGTCACGAATGACCTTGATGGTCTCTTCGATGGAATCAACCGCCATCAAATCGTTGCGTTGCTCGTAGATAATTTTACGTTGCTCATTGGCGATATCATCATATTCAAGCAGTTGCTTACGAATATCGAAGTTACGCCCTTCCACTTTGCGCTGTGCGTTTTCAATCGCCTTAGTCACCCAAGGATGTTCAATCGATTCCCCTTCTTCCATCCCCAGTTTCTGCATTAAATTCGCCACGCGCTCCGACGCAAAAATTCGCATCAAATTGTCTTTTAAGGACAAGTAAAAACGACTTGAACCGGGATCACCTTGCCGACCACTACGTCCCCGCAATTGGTTATCAACACGCCGTGATTCATGGCGTTCGGTGCCAATGATATGCAATCCACCGCTGTTAATGACCGCATCATGCAGCTCTTGCCACTCTTTACGCAATCTGGCAACCTCGGCTTCATCTGGATTATCGCCCAAGTTTTTAATTTCCGCTTCGACATTTCCGCCTAACACAATATCCGTACCGCGCCCTGCCATGTTGGTGGCAATGGTAACCGTTCCCGGCCGACCAGCTTGTGTGATAATGTGTGCTTCCTGTTCATGAAATCTGGCATTCAACACTTGATGTTGAATTTCTTCTTTTTTCAGATGGTTTGACAACAATTCAGAATTTTCAATCGAAGTCGTACCCACCAAGACAGGTTGCCCACGCGCTTGGCACTCTTTGATATCTTCATGAATGGCGTTGTATTTTTCCGGCACCGTGAGATAGACTAAATCGCCACGATCTTCACGAACCATGGATTTATCGGTGGGAATCACCACCACTTCTAAACTATAAATGTGTTGAAATTCATAAGCTTCAGTATCGGCAGTCCCGGTCATTCCCGACAGTTTATCATACATGCGGAAAAGATTTTGGAAAGTAATCGAGGCCAGTGTTTGGTTTTCGTTTTGAATCGCCACATTTTCTCTGGCCTCTACAGCCTGATGTAATCCATCAGACCACCGTCGCCCCGGCATCTGCCGCCCGGTAAATTCATCGACAATCACAATTTGATTGTCTTTGATAATGTAATCGACATCGCGTTGAAACAAGGTATGGGCGCGGAGAGCCGCATTGATATGGTGCATCATGGTGATATTGGCCGCATCATACAAACTATCGCCCGGTTTAAGAATGCCCTCCTTGACTAAATATTCTTCGATATGCTGATGGCCTTCATCGCTCAAAGTCACTTGTTTCTGCTTTTCATCAACATAGTAATCGCCGGGGACTTCGACTTCGTCATCTTTATGGGGTTCTCGTTCTTGCGGTTTCAAACGAGGAATAATCACATTGATGCGTTTGTACAAGTCGGAATTATCATCAGTCGGCCCTGAAATAATCAGGGGCGTGCGGGCTTCATCAATTAAAATGGAGTCCACTTCGTCAACGATGGCAAAATTCAATTGCCGCTGGACACGATCCTTAATGCTAAAAGCCATGTTGTCGCGCAGATAATCAAAGCCAAATTCGTTATTAGTGCCGTAGGTAATATCAGTGGCATACGCTTGACACTTTTCCTCATGCGGCAAACCCGACAGACTGACACCGACTGTCATGTCTAAAAACTGATAAATGTGCCCCATCCATTCCGAATCACGGCGGGCCAGATAGTCGTTGACGGTGACAACATGAACACCTTTACCAGACAACGCGTTAAGATAGGCTGCCAAGGTTGCGACCAAGGTTTTACCTTCACCAGTACGCATTTCGGCAATTTTGCCTTGGTGCAATACCATACCGCCGATGAGTTGCACATCGAAGTGACGCATGTTCAACGTCCGTTTACCGGCTTCACGAACAGTGGCAAAGGCTTCCGGCAACAAATCGTCTAACGGTGTCCCGGCATCTAAACGTTGGCGAAATTCCGCGGTTTTGCCTCTCAACTCCGCATCACTTAGGGCGGACATAGCGGGTTCCAACGCGTTAATTTGGTTAACCACCTTGGACATCTGTTTGATGAGCCGCTCATTGCGAGAGCCAAATATTTTGGTAAAAAATTTAAACTTACTAATCATCTGTGTTATGTTTTTCCTGTTATTGATTATCAGTTGTCAGAATAGCCAGGTAGTTACACTGGCTTTAATAATACGCCTAAGTAAGTTTTAAAGCACCGAAGGTGCGAAATTAATATAGCCAGTGTAACTACCTGGAACTGTTTCTGTTTCTTCAAAAAAAATTTATTGTGGTCATTTTTTCCGTGCCGTGATTTATTTGTCAGTTCCATCTTCAGAGGATGCAAGGGGGGTGTTTTTTTGTCACAGGACTTTTTACCGCCAAAAAATGTTTGTCCTGTATTTTGGTAAATTTGCTGTAAAATTGGCTCAAAGTTTATGTTTGTGACATGCCTGCATTGGCGTGCTAAAATATTTGTCTTGTGTCGGGTATTTTCAAGTCTTATGTAAATATATTTAAGTAAACCAATTATTTTTTGCATACTATCCACCCTATCATAGTTTTTAGTTGCCATTGTTTACTAATATTTTTTATATGATAATTTATTTGGAACAAAAGAGGAAATAGCAAATTGATAATAGGCCAATTTTCAGTTACTAATTTCCAATTCCAAATTCCTACCTTCAGAAAAGTTGAGTTTATGAACTCGCGCTGTAGGGAGTGTTCACAGATTTAACGCCTTTGCGTATTTTCGGTGTTGTCCCGTATCACTGATAAACTGTCCATTTATTATTTTCTTGACAATTTAACATATTCTGACAACTTGATGTTTTGTGACAATGTAAAATGATCCATCGCACCCAGATACTTGAGTGGATTGATAGCAACACCAGATTGCCGCACTTCAAAGTGAACATGAGGCCCGGTGGCACGACCTGTTGAACCTACTAGGGCAATCAGCTGACCTTTATTAACTTGCTCTCCCACTTTCACCAAGTTCTTACGGTTATGGGCATAGCGAGTGGTGTACATGTCGCTGTGTTTTATTTCAACGATTAGCCCATAACCGCGCATATATTTAGAAAGCACGATCACCCCATATTCTACCGCCAAAATCGGTGTTCCCTTTTTATCGGCAATATCAATCCCCTTGTGCATACGTCTACCACGCCATCCAAATCCTGAAGAAACACGGCCTTGTTTTAATGGCCAACCGGCCGGTAATATTTGAAGACGGGTGCTATATTTCTGCAACAAGTCTTTTGAGACGATCTTAATAGAACGCTGAACCTCTTGGACGTTTGAAAAGCCCAATAACTGCCATGATGTGTTGTGGGAAAATGGTGTGGCTTCCAGTTCGACTTGAGTGACATCTTGTTGTTCCGCGATGATGTTGTCCCAAGAAAGACTAAAGTCAACTGTTCTCACTTTCCGTCGTTTGGTCTGGGCTTGCAACCCACTGATGTGCAGTGCCAAATTTTCAAGATTATTCTGAGAAGGGTTCAGGTTATTCGCTAATTCAAAATCTTCAACAACAAAAGTACCGAAGGTTGGTGTCAAGGTGACACGATTGTGTGACGGCTCTCGATCATGAGAATCAGTTGAAGAAGCAACGCCTGTTACTGTGAACATCGAAACGAAGGATACCGGCACGAAAACTGACCGGATCAATTGGCTGTGACTACTTTTCACCGGTTTCTTTTTAAGAAGGACAACGTCCATAATGTTTATTTCCTGTTTTTGAGGTTAAAATCAGCTTCCATGAAATCTTTTAGTCAATTAATGGCGACCCCATCAGGTGTTTTAAGCCGTTTGAAGCAACATAGTCAAACACTTAAGCAACTTGATAAAATATGTAAGGCTCACATGCCGGTACCATTAAACCAACATTGCCATGTTGCTAATTTACGAGAGAAAACTTTGGTTATACACACCGATTCGTCTCTGATAGCCACTCGGTTACGTTTGCAGGTTCCCGATTTGAAGCAGCGGTGGCAAGGGGATAGCGCCATGCCTACCATTGACACTGTACTCGTCAGGGTACGTCCACCAGAGAACCCCATCAAACCACAGTGCCAAAACACCGCCCAGGTATGTTCAACACAATCGACTGTTGATAACGGTTTAGAAAATGGTGGAACCAAGCCGTAATAGGTTGACAAATCAATGCACTGCAAGAGGCTTGAGATAACCTAAGGTAGGCGCGGTGATATTGTCATCACCGCGCACCATCTCCCACGCGGCCTTATCCACTAACAAGGTACGCAACAAAATATTGTTAAGCTCATGCCCAGATTTATGTCCACTGAAAGCACCTATCAGACTGTGTCCCAATAAATATAAATCTCCGACGGCATCAAGCACTTTGTGTTTTACAAATTCATCTTCATAACGCAAACCATCTTCATTCAATACGCGATACTCATCCATCACGACAGCATTCTCAAGGCTACCCCCTAAAGCTAATTGATTTTCACGCAATAATTCTATATCGCGCATGAAACCAAAAGTACGGGCACGACTGACTTCTTTGACAAAAGCGGTTTTAGAAAAATCAATTTCAGCGAAACAAGGGCTCCGCCTAAACACCGGATGATCAAACTCTATCCTAAAACTGACTTTAAAACCATTAAATGGTTCAAAACGTGCCCATTTGTCGCCTTGTTGCACTTGTACCGTCTTTTTGACACGGATATAGCGTTTGGGCACATTTTGTTCTTCTATGCCAGCCGATTGAATTAAAAAAACAAACGGGCCCGCACTGCCATCCATGATGGGAACCTCGGGGGCACTGACATCGATATAAGCATTATCTATGCCTAAACCTGCCAAGGCCGATAATAAATGTTCAACCGTTGATATTTTTACTGAACCCTTGATTAAAGTAGTTGATAATTGCGTATCACCCACATTTTCGGCACGCGCTGCAATTTCTACCGGCACTTGAAGGTCAACTCGCCTAAAAATAATCCCAGTGTCGGCTGGTGCTGGCCTTAAGGTCAAATAAACCTTTTCACCTGTGTGCAGACCAACGCCAGTAGCACTGATCACATTTTTTAAGGTACGTTGCTTTATCATTCTTTGGTGTCTCTATTAAAAAGGAAGACAGTCGGTGGCTCAATCCAACAGGCTGTGATGATGCCCATCTAGTTGCACTCATTGTGAGATTAACCAAACTTTTGGTGCAACGCATCACGTTTTGAGGCATGCTGTCTTGTCACAACACACCCTATAACCTGCTGTGAAAACGAATCAAAACAATTATGAGAAATTTGAGGTGGTTTTATTGAAGGCAACTCCCAAATAATAAAATACCCGTTTCAACCCCCTAATATTGAAATGGGGCACAGTTATTTCATTAGTCTTTTAATTTTTTTTCAGCTACCCTAATGGTTTTTAATAAGCAATACAACCACCTACTACGAATATTTCACAAAAAACTGATTTTAAATTGTTGATTTATAAGCGATTTTACCAAAAACTGTTCGGCAAATAATTTGAGCGAAGTACGCCTTAGTTTTCGTCATCAAATCGCGAAATCGCCACAAAAACCCTTTAATCCGCTTGCCGACGTAAAAAAGCGGGAATGTCTAGGTAATCCCCAGAGGAGGACTCTGGGTTTTCTTGAGCATCTAGGGTATTATCATTCTTACTGGTTTGCAGACGTGTTACCGTCGGCTTATCAAATTTTCTATAATCATCCAGTTTGGTGGGTTTATCAACCGCAACCGCCGGTTTGGACACGGCTTTTATTGGCGGACGTTCTTGTGGTTTATTGATAGAACCTACACCGGTTGCAATCACGGTAACGCGCATCTCATCGGTCATTTCGTGGTCAAGCACCGTACCTACTACCACTGTGGCATTTTCAGAGGCAAATTCTTTAATGACATCGCCCATTTCTTCAAATTCGCCAATGCTCAAATCAGGCCCGGCGGTCATGTTGACTAAAATACCGCGTGCGCCTGATAAGTCTATGTCCTCCAACAGAGGACTAGAAATGGCTTCATTACCGGCTTTGCGAGCCCGGCCTTCACCTTTGGCATAGCCTGAACCCATCATAGCTAGGCCCATTTCTTGCATGACAGTGGTAACATCAGCAAAATCCACATTAATCAAGCCGGGGCGCGTAATCAATTCAGAAATGCCTTGCACGGCACTGTATAAGACACCATTAGCCGCTTTAAAAGCATCCAACAAAGTTGTATCTCGGCCTAAGACACTTAGCAGTTTTTCATTGGGAATAATAATCAAAGAATCAACATGTTGACTTAATTCTTTGACACCATCCTCGGCAACCACGGCGCGTTTTCTACCCTCAAATGGGAATGGACGGGTAACGACAGCTACCGTTAATATGTCGAGTTCTTTGGCTACTTGGGCCACCACTGGGGCTGCACCGGTGCCAGTGCCACCGCCCATGCCGGCCGTAATAAACACCATGTCAGTCCCTTCAAGAACGGCCATAATACGTTCCCGATCTTCCAAAGCCGCTTGT
>QNER01000391.1 GCA_003646175.1 Candidatus Parabeggiatoa sp. nov. 1 | reverse complement strand
TTCAGGGCTGAAATTCTAAACCCATAAATCCCAGGGCGTTGCCCTAGGCTGGTATGTCAGCCCCTTTCAGGGGCAAAGCAATCTAAAAAAGTCTTATGCGAATTTAGTGATTGCTGTACTAGTGATTTTACGGATACTATCCCTAAGAAGGGATAGCATCCGTTTGAACACCAAAACAAAAATTAACTCAGGAGAAAAAATAATTGATTACTATTCCTAACTATCAAGTTATCGAACAGATTTATGAAAGTGCTAACTCGCAAGTCTATCGTGGAATTAGAACCAAGGATAATCAGTCCGTTATCCTTAAGGTCCTCCAAGAAGACTATCCCACACCGGAAGTATTGACTCGCTATCGGCAAGAGTTTGAAATCACTAAAAATTTAGACATCGCAGGTGCTGTCAAAGCGTATGCTCTTGAAAAATATCAAAATACGCTGGTGATGGTGCTAGAGGATTTTGGGGGCGAGTCTCTCAGACAATTGTTGACCAAAGATGCCTCCATTGGAAAAGGGTTAGGGGGAATTTTGAAATTTCTGCCGCTGGGCATCCAGATCGCTGACAGTTTAGGCCATATTCACGCAGCCAATATCATTCACAAAGATATTAACCCGACTAATCTCGTGTTTAATACCACCAGCAAGCAAATAAAAATTATTGATTTTGGTATTTCAAGCCGTTTGCCGCGTGAAACGTTGACTTTTAAAAACCCCACTCAATTAGAAGGAACACTGGCTTATATTTCCCCGGAGCAAACCGGCCGTATGAATCGGGCCGTGGATTATCGCACCGATTTATATTCTTTAGGGGTGACTTTTTATGAACTGTTGGCTGGGGAATTGCCGTTTGAAGCGACAGAGGCACTGGAACTCGTCCATTGCCACATTGCCAAAAACCCAGTGCATATATGTGAAATCAATGCTGATGTGCCACCGGTTTTGTCACAAATCGTGAGAAAATTGATGGCTAAAAATGTCGAGGACCGTTATCAGTCGGCCTTCGGTTTAAAACAGGATTTAGAGAAATGTCTGGAAACCATTCAAGGTTTGGGAAATCTTGAAGGTTTCGCTTTTGAACTCGCCCAACATGACTTTTCTGGCCGCTTCCAAATTCCACAAAAGCTGTATGGGCGCGAGGCGGAAATTGACACTTTGTTGCAAGCTTTTGAGCGTGTGAGTTCGGGGGCTAGCGAAATGATGCTCGTTGCCGGCTATTCTGGCGTAGGCAAATCGGCTTTGGTACAGGAAGTCCATAAACCCATTACTGAAAAGCGCGGTTATTTTGCGGCCGGCAAGTTTGATCAATATCACCGCAATATTCCTTATTCCGCCTTCTCTGCTGCCTTGAACGAATTTTGTCATTATTTACTGACCGAAAGCACGGAACAATTAAATGATTGGCGGGACACCATCTTAACCGCGGTGGGTAATAACGGTCAAGTGTTAATAGAGGTCATTCCCGATTTAGCGTTAATCATTGGCGAGCAATCGCCGGTTGCTCAAGTGGGCCCTACAGAGGCACAAAACCGTTTTAACCGAGTTTTTCAACAGTTTATTCATGCCATCAGCCAACCCACGCATCCATTGGTGTTATTTATAGACGATTGGCAATGGGCCGACTCGGGCTCTTTGAGCTTGCTCGAAACTTTGATGACTGATAAAGAAAATCAATATTTATTAATTATTGGGGCTTATCGAGACAATGAAGTCAATGCGGCCCATCCGTTTATGATCACGGTGGAAGAGATTAAAAAAGCCCAAGCCACCCTCAACACCATTCAATTAGCCAATTTGTCTGATGGGGATGTCAATACGTTAATTTCAGAAACGCTGACCTGTGAGCCCGCCCATGCCCATCGTTTGACGGAATTGGTCTATCAAAAGACCCATGGTAACGCCTTTTTTACCCTAGAATTTTTGAAGTCTTTGTTTCAAGAAGAATTATTGGTTTTTGAGGTCAACGCACTGCGGTGGCAATGGGACGATAGCAAAATTGCAGCCAAAGGTTTGACGGACAATGTCGTGGAATTAATGGCGGGTAAAATCAACCAGTTGCCAGTCGAAACTATCGAAACGTTGAAATTGGCTGCTTGCATAGGCAGTTCTTTTGATTTGGAAACCTTAGCTATTATCTACCAACAAAAACCACAAACCACCTTACAACATCTTTGGAAAGCCATAGAAGAAAGCTTACTTTTTCCTTTGGATGATAAATACAAATTAGTCGGGATTGTCGAAACCACTCAAATAAACTCACATTTTAAATTCCAACATGATCGCGTACAACAAGCAGCCTATTCTTTGATAACAGACACTGATAAACAAACTATTCACTTAAAAATTGGTCGTTTATTATTAGCCAACACCTCTGAAGAAGAATTAGAAGACAATCTTTTTGATGTCGTTAATCATTTGAATGAAGGGCGCGAGTTAATTAAGGAACTCGCGGAAAAACAAAAATTAGCCGAATTGAATCTGTCTGCTGGAAAAAAAGCGAAAGCCTCAGCCGCCTATCAACCCGCTTTCAAATCTCTCCAAATTGGCATAGAACTGTTGGAGAAAGACAGCTGGCAGACACAGTACAACCTGACATTAGCACTTTACGAGCAAGCCGCAGAAGTCGCATATATTTGCACTGACTTTGAAGAAACCGAACGATTGGCAAAAGTGGTGTTACAACAGGCCAACACAGTCTTAGATAAAGTCAAAGTCTATGAAAGTCAGATGCAAGCTTACACCGCACAGAACCAACTATTGAAAGTGGTGGAAACTATGCGGGTGGTTTTGAAGTTGTTAGGAATTCACTTTCCAGAAAAACCCACTGAGTTAGATATTCAGCGTGGTTTAGAGAAAACGCTGTCCCTGTTAGGTGATAGACCCATTGAAGATTTAATCGAATTGCCTGAAATGACTGACCCTGACAAACTAGCCGCCATGCGTATTCTCTCAAGTGCCTTCAACACAGCAGCTCTGGCTGTTCCTAACTTGTTGCCGCTACTTACATTTGAACTCATTAATTTATCGATAAAATATGGCAATGCACCAACCTCAGCTTATGGTTATGCCACGAGTGGTTTAATTTTTTGTGGAATGGAAGATATTGAGACAGGCTTTAAATTTAGCCAACTGGCGTTGAAGGTTTTGGAACGTTTTAACGCCCTTGATCTCAAAGCTAAGGTATTCAATATGGTTAGTTACGGTGCTAAGCCGTGGAAGGAGCATGTGAGGGATACCTTAAAACCTTTTCTAGAAGCCTATCAAAGTGGGTTAGAAACCGGTGATTTAGAAATTGCAGCCCAGTCTGCTTCTGATTACTTATTACATGCCTATTTTGTAGGTAAAGAACTCACAGCACTACAAAAAGAAACGGTTACCTATACTGAAGCTATAAAACAACTCAAACAAGAAAATGTGACTTTTTATGGTCAGGTGATTCAACAAGTGATCTTGAACTTGACTGGCCATTCTGAAAATCCCTGTGAATTTAACGGCGAAGCGTACAACGAAATAACGATGTTGTCGTTTTTCAAGGATGATAAACTCGGTTTTTTCTTCTTCTATTTACACAAACTTATTCTTTGTTATCAGTTTCAGGACTATTTAGCAGCCCTTGAAAATACAAAAAAAGCGGAACCCTATTTAGAAATTATGGGTGGAACGTTTTATATGGCAGTCTTCTATTTCTATGAGTCTCTGGCACAACTTGTGGTGTTTCTTGATGGCACTGATACCCAAAAAAAGAGCATTCTTGACAAAGTAGCAACCTCTCAGGAAAAAATGCAGAAGTGGGCCCATCATGCGCCGATGAATTTTCAGCATAAGTATGATCTTGTGGAAGCCGAAAAAGCACGCGTGTTAGGACAAGACTTGACGGCGATGGACTTGTATGAAAAAGCCATTGCTGGGGCAAGGAAAAACGAATATCTACAAGAGGAAGCGTTGGCTTATGAACGAGCCGCCGAATTTTATTTAGCGCGAGGTATGGAGAAGTTTGCCCAAACTTATCTGCGTGAAGCCCACCACGCTTATCAATGTTGGGGGGCTTTGGCTAAGGTTAAGGATTTAGAAGACAGCTATCCACAGTTGCTGACCAAGAAGGCCACGACTTCGCTAACCAGCACGAGAATGACAGGCACTGTTCAAAGCCGTGCTAATGCCACCCTCATGCCAACGTCAATCATGCCAACCATGTTGGCGACCGAAAGTGCGTTGGATTTGACTACGGTGATGAAAGCGTCACAAGCCATTTCCAGTGAAATCGTGCTGGAAGCCCTTATCAAAACATTCATGCAGATTGTGATAGAAAACGTCGGGGCGGAACAAGGCTGTCTCATTTTGAGGTACACAGAGGGCACAGAGGCACACAGAGGCACACAGAGTATTGTGAGGCACACAGAGGGCACTGAGGCACACAGAGAAACACAGAGTATTGTGAGGTACACAGAGGGCACAGAGGTACACAGAGAAACACAGAGTATTGATGAAGGGGCTGCGGGGGGATTGTTTCTGGAAGCGTATGCGACCCTTGAGAATGTTGAGGTGTTAGATTCAATACCGTTAGAGTCATTGGATCAGCGCGATGAATTGGGACCCTGCTTATCTCAAACCATTGTCACCTATACGGCGAGAACTCAAACACCACAAGTGTTAAACGATGCCAGCCATGAAGGTTTATTTACCAACGATCCGTATATCGTGCAAAAACGGCCGCAATCGGTGTTATGTTTTCCAATGATTTATAAAAATCAACTGACCGGGCTGTTTTATTTAGAAAATAATAAGACGACTGGGGCGTTTACCGCTGATCGTTTAGCCGTGTTAACAATGCTGTCGACGCAAATTGTGATTTCGTTGGAAAATGCCCAGTATGCCAATCACTTAGAAGAAAAGGTGAAACAACGTACTGCCCAACTCGCTGATGCCAATGAAGAAATTACGGCTCTGAATGAGATGCTGAAAGAAGACAATCTGCGGATGGGTGCCGAATTGGATGTGGCTAAACAACTGCAAAAGATGGTATTGCCGGCTGACTCTGAATTGACGCAAATTCCCAACTTAGACATTGCTGGTTTTATGGAACCGGCCGATGAAGTGGGCGGCGACTATTACGATGTGCTTGTCCATGAAGGGCGCGTTAAAATCGGGATTGGCGATGTGACTGGGCATGGTTTGGAAAGCGGCGTGTTAATGTTGATGGTGCAAACAGCAGTGCGGGCGTTATTAGACAGTGGACTGAGTGATGTCACCCAGTTTTTAAACACCCTCAATTGTACCATTTATAATAATGCCCAACGGATGCAGACTGATAAAAATCTAACCCTGGCTTTATTGGATTATCAGTCCAATACTTCCACACTCTCGCAAAAACAGGTAGGGGGGAGTTTACAAATCACTGGGCAACACGAAGAAGTGTTGGTGGTACGCGCCGGTGGCTGTGTTGAAAAGATTGATACCTTTGAGTTAGGTTTTTCAGTGGGGGTGGTAGACGATATTGCTGATTTTGTATCACAAAAGGAAGTGCAATTACAGCCTGGGGATGGCATTGTTTTGTATACAGATGGCATCACTGAGGCGCAAAACCTCGATAAAAAACTTTATGGGTTGGAACGCTTGTGCGAGGTTGTTAGTCGCAACTGGGAGCATTCGGCATCAGAAATTCAGCAAGCAGCCATTGCCGATGTGCGGCAATACATTGGTACACAAAAGGTTTTTGATGATATTACGTTATTGGTACTGAAACAAAAATAGTTGTGAAGCGTCACAGAAATTCTCACATTCGTTCCAAGCGAACTTTGCACGAGAAGGCGGGATGCTATATGGTATTCCAGCAAGACTATTTATTAGAGTGACATTTTGGACTGATTAGAGTTGTCCGAAAATCAGGGGTTGTCAATTTAACGGTTTGTTTGCAAAAGTGATACTATCGCAAAAAAAGCGATAGCATCACGAAATGTCATATTGAATTTATTATCAACAGAATCCGTTATAATCAGAATTTTTTGTAGGGGGCCGGTAACGTCTTTTTGTTGCCCACCGAGATGATTTATCTTTGGACTCCAATATGGTGCTCCTCATCTCTATTGACAGGTTTGCTGGATGGGGTTTGCAACTGGGATGTTAAATATAAGCTAATTTCCAGATTCATTTTGAACGAAGTTTTGGTTCTGGGATGGTGGGGCTGCTAAGCTTTGATATCATGGTATTTTTGAGTTCTGAGCGCCCGCTTGGGATGGCCTACGAATCTACGAATCTATTTTGGTTCTGGGATGGTGGGGCTGCTAAGCTTTGATATTATGGTTGGTATTTTTTGAGTTGTGCTCGTACTCTGTCAATGTTCCATTGACGGGTAAAAGGAGTCGGCCAGATTTTCGAAGAACTATCCAAACTAAAGTTTGGACTCCAAAACCAAGTTGACAGGAAGCGTCACAGAAATTATCACATTCGTTCCAAGCGAACTTTGCACGAGAAGGCGGAACCATGCCTTATGTTTGAACCCAATAGAGGAAATAAGAGAAATGCCAACGATTCTGATTTTCAGGGCCTTATCGTTTTTTCTTTTATAGTTTCGACTGTAATGAAGCCATGCACGTACATGTACAACGGGATAAGGCGGTGTGCAAGTTTTGGACTCAACCACTTGTTTTGAGTAACAATCATGGCTTTCCAGCACATGAACTTAATCGGATTCGTAGTATCATTAAATCTAACCTAAATGACATCATTGAGGCATGGCATGAACACTGTGGTTAAAATTGATGGGCCTGGTATCAGAGAATTACAAATCACTAAAGATAGCATCACGGCTTATCTTATGGATGGTCGTGTGATTAGCGTACCCTTAGCATGGTCTTGGCGTTTATCTGAAGCAACCCCTGAGCAACGCAATCATTATGAACTCATTGGTAATGGGCAAGGTGTACATTGGCCTGAAATAGATGAGGATATTAGTGTGAACGGTATGCTATATGGTATTCCAGCAAGACAAACAAGTGGTACGACAGGAGTGCAAGGTTAACTTGCACTCCGCAGCTATAGTTGTTGTACTAGTACAGCAAACACTAAGTTCGTATAACATTAGAGTTGTCCGGAAATAAGCCTTACGCTGCTTTGCCCCTGAAAGGGGCTGACATACTAGCCTAGGG
>QNER01000390.1 GCA_003646175.1 Candidatus Parabeggiatoa sp. nov. 1 | reverse complement strand
TTAGCCTTTGGAAGTACATCACGCCTGAAATCACTTTGAGCTTTTTTTCCATATTTTGGTTTCTTGGTTTTTTCCAGTGCGCGACGGAAATCCACCACCGTTTTGCGAAGATTCTGTGGTTTTTTCACTGAAAACTGTTTTAGTCCATCCGAAAAACTTAACAATAATTCAACACGATCTGAAAAAATCATCGGATACAGCACCGCAGTATGAGCATCAGTCAAAATGTCCTCTATCTTCTGACGCTTGGCTTGCATTTTAGTGACACAGTCATCCTGAAAATAGTTTTCTAATTCAACCGCTTTGAATAATTCCAGCGTATCCCGCGCTGTTAACAAAACCGGTTGCCGTTGAAATTCATTAGTATGACGTGCGGCTTGTTGGAGCAATAAATCTGCTAACTCATAATAAACCGACTCTGCGGTGTTAAAAAATGATTGACGGGGTGGAATGCGGTAACCTCGCACTCTGGCAAGGCCGATGGATTGCAAATTGTTGACGGCTTGTTGATAAGCCGCTATCGCCCCAGCTAAATCCGCTTGTGCGTTACGCAAACGCCCCAGTTGCCATTGCCAAAGATATAACATGTCCGGCACAAACCCTTGCCCCGCTTTCCACAGAAAATACCGCCTATTGGATTGTTCTGGCTTAGATTGCGGAAGAGACAATACTTTTGGCACTTCATACTGTCTGGTGAGAAAAATCGCCTGTCGAGTTAAACGCTCTGCTTCAGGGTAACGTTTGGCTTTTTCATACAATTTCCCCAAATACCCAGCTGCATAAGCGGCCGCTGGTTTATCGGATAACCGATTAGCCAATTGCTAAGCGTCTTGCAAGATTTGATAGGCCTCCCGTTTCATTTGATCACGCTCAATCGCGAGATAACCCAACTTAAGTAATCCAAAAACTTTATCGTGGGAGTCTGGTAACGATTGCATCTGTGACAGGGCTTTTTTGAACCATTCAATTTCCCCGTTGGATGGCTGCGGAATTTCTTCATCAGCCCCGGCATGCTGATTGGACAACAACTTGTCAGCCATTTCAGTTAGCGTTTGATTGGAGTCCACGTTGATTGTGCCATGGTTTTCCACGCCCCATTGCTCAAACTCAGTTTCGTCAAATCGTTTTGGATTGCAGTCCACGCTGATTGTGCCATGGTTTTCCAGTTCAGGGTGTCGCGCAAATTGAATTTGCACAATATTTGTCAACAGCTTGGCACGAAACACCGGCGCATCCGCAGATTGTTCTAAATAAAACAGGCTCTGTTGATAGGTTTTTGAGTTGTGTGCTCAGCAAGTTAGCGCAATAATTTAACGCGGTGGCACAAGCAAGGGGGGATTGGCTAGCACAGGCAAGCGCAACACTTTTTTGTGCACTATTTTTTGCGTTATCTAAATAACGAGTCAACAAGTACACATCACTGAGATGAGCCAAAACCAAGGATTCACGAATTTTATCACCCGTTTTTTGGGCAACGGGCAAGGCTTGGTTTTTGAGAATAGCCAAACTGTTATCAGTCATGCCCAGTGATTGATAAGCAGTCGCCAAATTTAGCAACACGTTGATTTGTTGGCGCGGGGAAAGTTTCGGCAAGATTTTTTCCCACCGCACAATCGCGTCAGAAAATTTGCCGTGATCAAAAGCGCGCTGCGCTTGAAAAAGTAGATTTTGCTCAGCCGCTGCCAAAGTCGTTGTGTTAATGGCGAGTGCCACACACAAGTAAAATGCAAAAAAAATTTTCATTTTGGGAATTGGGAATTGAGAATGGACTTAAATTCCTCTTATAGAACGACAACTACAAGGATTGTTTATAAAAAAGGATTAGATCAATAACCGATTTGGTTGTCATTGAAGTTTCGTGCAAGGTTTGCCTAGAATGAATGATAACCATCCTTACCGTTATTGTTGGTAATCCTTTCATAACTAATCCTTGTCGTTATTGGGCACATTCCGATTTTCACGGATAAGTACAACGGATATGTGAAACAAACGGATAAAAAGACAAATTTATTCGCCACTCAATCTAAAAGTGGCCGCTATTTATCTATCGGTGCGAATAATTCCAACAGAGCCTTATCCGGCAATGAAGCGTATCCGTTGTACTTAATTAATTGTCCGTGAAAATGAGAATGCGCCCGTAGTTATGGTTTGAAATCCTTTATTATAAATAATCCTTGTAGTTATTTTTTATTATATCAATTTCCTTATCCAAAACTTAGAACCGTTGCCCAAAAAAAAACCCGCCGCACAGTGCCGTGCAGCGGGGTGAGAGAAATACAGTTTCGTAGGGTGGGATCGCTGTCAAAACGCTCTCAAATATTATCCATGAATCCTACCGCCCGCTTGCCCACCTTCAGCGAATCCCAAAAATCAACGAATAAAAATTAAGGCTCAAACTTCTGCCAATAGCTAAAGCAATAGTCTAATAGCTAAAGTATCCTAAATATTAATGGCACGCACGATAGAAATTTTGGTTGTGCAAGCAAGCCAGGGGCGTTGCCACGGGCGTAGATAATACGCCCCGTTAGGGCTAAAAAAGGGGGGGGTAAAATATCAAACCTAATCAAATCAAGGCGTTGGTGTTTTTGACGCGATTTTAATTTATCGGGGGAAAATATCAAACCTAATCAAATCAAGGCGTTGGTGTTTTTGAGATCATTACCCGGAAAATGGGAATGCGCCCGCCGCAGTTGTCTAAAAGCTCAAGTACCCTAAAAGGCGCTGAACCCAATTAACGGGGAAAGTTAATTTTGCTTCGATCCTAAATGATTAAATTCGTTGATTTCTGGGATTCGTTGTACTCAACCGATAGATGGTAAAACCTTATTCGTTACATCCTATTCGGGAGAAAATACCACCATGTACCTTGTTTATTGGTTATCCAAGTTAAGAGCAGTCAAGGGTTTTGTCGATAATCATCGGCTATTATCACACTCTCCACATAAACCGTGTGTCGTTTCTGTAGTTGCCCAAATGTCCGCGATAGACATTAGTGAACAGGGTCATAATTATGACAAGCAGACAATGGCATCTCTACCACCGACACCATCCACCATTCTGATGACGGCCGAAAAGGCCAAAAAAATATTTTTTGATCACTGGGCGCATATCGATGCGCTTGCTAAACGACGTTTTCCTGGCGATGAAAACTTGCAACTGGAAGCGACTGACTATGTTCACAACAAACTCGCGGATGATGATTGGAAAAAACTACGTGCTTTCAAAGGCAAAGACAAACAATTGACGGCGTTTATTAGCACCGTCACTTCCTGCCTATTGACCGATTTTTGGCGTAATAAAGTGGGTTATCAGCGGCCCAATACCTGGCTAAAGCGGCAAAATGACCAGATTTATCAAAAGGCCTATAAACTGCTGGTGAAAGATAGATATTCCAAACGAGAGGCGGTTGAAATTATCTTCACCACCGAAACCGAGCGGGAACCATGGAAAATAGAAGAAATTGTTAGCGAGGTTTTGGCGCATTGTCCAATCAAGGTGACAGATCAAACAGTCCCACTTGATGACGATGACGTTGATGGCTCGGATCTTCCTCACACCTCGTTAGAAGATGAATTTGCAAAGCGGAATGAACAGACCTTGCTAGAAGTGCTGCTTTGCATTTTGAACGAAGAGACAGACGAGGACGATATTCAGCCTGATGTCAAGGAATTGAAGACTTACATAGCCAAATATGTCGGTCTTACTGAGGAAGAAAGCCTTATTTTACGGCTGCGTTATAGTGACGGAAAAACGGCGAAAGAAATTGGTCGTTTGCTAAATTTAACAGGGCCTCAAGTTGACAAGCTGATCAAAAGGAAAATACTACCTCGTTTACACAAAGCATTCAAGCGAGCTGGCTTGTTGTCAAACGAATACTAAGGAGTTCAAAATGAACACACAAACAAACACCGAGATAACTGAAAAGTTCAAAGGCGTTATCAATTCAGAGCGGACGATTGCGTTACTCGGTATAGCGGCTCACCGGCAAAATTCAAAAGCCAGTCCTTGTCCGTCTGATGAGCAACTGGCTGAATTTATCAGTGGTGGGCTGAAAGGCAAACAACGCCAAACGATGTTGGCACACTTAAATCGTTGCTCAACGTGCTACTATCACTGGTTAGAAGTGGCTTCATATCTTGATTCGATTGAAGAAGCCACTGAAAAATCCAATGAGTTTCAACAAGTACGAGAAAAGGGGTGGCAAAAATGGCGGGATTTACGATCTTTCAATGGCTCTTTTGCGGTACGCTATTTTGCGGTACCTGTTACCATTACCATCACAGCGATCTTATTAATTGTTGTAACGGCGCTGTTCGTGATGAAGCCACCTCCCACACTCAATGACAATATTAACGCGGGCTTTGAAGTGGCAGCTACTGTCCAAAATCCCGAACAATTGACGGAGCAACTTGCTCAGTTATTAAAAGACACCAGCCTAGGGATTAACGATCCTGATATTTCACAACCTATCTTGGCGTTTAGTGCTGGGGTGGAAGTGGCGAAAGCAACGTTGACTGATATCACGCCCTCTACTGAAATGAGTGTTTGGGCTGATAGTCAGTGGGCGAATGAATATGAGCTTGGACGTTGGTTTGTGTTACTTTGGACAATGGTACAAACACCCGCAGCGGTGCCAGCCGATTTTTGGCGCCAACAACGGGCGATTGGCGAAACATTACAGGCGCGTTTTAGCACACGTTCACCGAGGGATGACATCACGGAAACCATCCTTGAAGTGATGTTAAAACCCGCTTTGTCTCTGTTAAGTCAATTGCAAAATAAACCGAATGATCAGGAGGTGACTGCTCAATTACGTGAACATCTAGCATTTGCCATATGGGGTATTTCACAACTATGAAACAGAAGATATATTTTGTAGCACTGTTGTTACTTAGCATTTGCAATGTACCGACTTTTGCACTTGCGCCTGGGGAAAAAGCGGAGTCCCACAAAATAATATATGGCTCAATTGCCCCCTATGAAGATGCAAAGGTAGCCAAAGCGCATCACATTTTTAAGCGTCTGCGTGATGTAGCTGACAAAAATCCCAAGTTTCTTAATCCCAAATTGGTGGTACTCAAAGATAAAAAAGGGGGGCGTGAATACTGGGCGGAGGCTTTACCTGATGGTTCTGTGTTACTTTGGCAAGCAGCCATAGAGGCGAGTTACCAACAAGCCGATTCCGAAGATGAAATTGAAGCGCGTCTCGCCTTCATCTTAGGGCATGAACTGGGACATTTAGCCGATGATCATTATGGCTATTTAAAACGCTATCCAAGAACACCGACGAAAAAGCGTCAGGCGATAGAACTCGCAGCCGATAAAATGGGTTATGTTTATGCCGCGCTCAGTGGTTATCGTGTCAATTCGCTGCTTGAAAATCGCTTTAATAACAAGACTTTTTTAAGACATTGGCTCAAACGTCCCCGAGAAATTTACCCTGCTGTTGGCATCTCTGAGCAGGAATTGCGGGATTACCTGAAGCGCATTGAAGATAAACTCCTCTTTTTTGAATTTGGGGTTAGGCTGAGTCACTTTAATCGCTGTGATGAAGGTGAGTATTTTTTGCGCGAATTTGAGCGTGCGTTTCCAGCGAGGGAAGTTTTCAATAATCTCGGTTTTTGCTATTTGCAACAAGCACGTAAAGAAATGGACAGCGAACAAGCGGATTTGTATTGGATGCCACAGATATTGGATGCGGAGACATTAGCCTATCCCCTTGTGATGGGTAAGGCACGATTGCAAACTCTAAAACAGGCCGCAAATTCCCTTTCAAGAAAAGGCAAGCAACTGTTGGAAAAAGCAGAGACTGTTCTAAAAAAGGCGGTTAAAGCAGACTTGGAATATATCCCGGCGCGAGTCAACTTAGCGGTGACTTATTTATACCTTGGCAAACCGTATGCTGCTTACCGTGAACTTAAAAAAACGGGCAAACTCGCCGGCAAACTAACCTCGGCTAATTTATATTTAGAAATCCAAGGGTTGCAAATCCTCGCACAATATGAACAAGACGAAAATTGGCATCGCGCCGTTGCACAACTGGAAAAGTTGGCGCTGCTAAACGCAAAGTGCCCCTTTCGGTGTTGTATAACTGGGTACAATTGTTCGACGTTCACGATCAAAAAACCAAGGGCTATTGGCATTGGGTGAATTTAGCTCATTATGTTAATGAGTTACCTGATCCCATTCAAGCCGTGGTTTGCCGCAAAATAGTGGAGAACAGAGCAGAGCAACCGGTGGTGAAAGAGGCTGCGCAAAATTGTAGTCAAAGTGACAAAACCGACAAAACAACCAAGCACTCGCAGCCACCTTCATCTTGGGATAGATATTGGCAGGCACCATTCAAATGGCAGCGGCTATCAGAACAAACTCAGGTGATGAACAAACTGAAATCAAAATCATGGCAAAAACCGATTGCATTTTCTTTTAATAACCAGTTAAACGGTCACATTTATCAAAGCACCGATAAACGTACAGCCGTTTTAGAACTGGATGATTACATGCAAATGCAGATCATCAAACGCAACCATTTAGGCACCGTCAAAGCCTTACAAAACTATTGTGGACAATTGCGGCCACGGACTTTGGCAAGGGGCGTTTTATGGTCATGTGACGACTGGGCGGCATTAACATTTGAAGGTGAAGTGCGGGAGATTTGGCGCGTGTTGAGATAGAGATATTTTTAGAACAAGGCACATTAGCAGAAGTACAAAGCGAAGATTCTCAGGAGTACAAGGCGAACCTTGTACGAAAAAACGGGTTTTTTAGTTTCAGGAGTACAAGGCGAACCTTGTACGAAAAAACGGGTTTTTTAGTCTCAGGAGTACAAGGCGAACCTTGTACGAAAAAACGGGTTTTTTAGTCTCAGGAGTACAAGGCGAACCTTGTACGAAAAAACGGCGTATTAAAATATGACATTGTCAAGTTAATAAGTTTTAACTCGATGTTCAAGTTTTTACCGCTTCTGTTATAACTACAAGGATTGCTTATAAAAAAGGATAATAACTTGACAGTGTCACATTTCAATCACCATGCAACCCTTTCGTACAAGGTTCGCCTGAAACGAATGATAAATTACGCAACCATTTCGTACCAGGTTCGCCTGAAACGAATGATAAATTACGCAACCATTTCGTACCAGGTTCGCCTGAAACGAATGA
>QNER01000389.1 GCA_003646175.1 Candidatus Parabeggiatoa sp. nov. 1 | reverse complement strand
GGGCGCAGCCCTGGGCTTTAATAAAGTGCCCAGAAAGGGCTGAGTAGTTACCGCGAAAAAACCACGCGATACAGATGCTATACCGAAGAAGGGATAGTATCTGTCGCCGTTTATTGCGTAAGTAGATTTGCAGCTACATCCCTTATAAGATGGCGGTTATTTTGGTTTTTGATAGAGTTATACTGTGTTTTGGTCAGTGGACCAAAAAATGACTGTTACATCAAATAAGGTCACATTCACAACTATTAAAAAGGAGACGTTATTAATTTGATGTTTATTCATCCTCTGTTTACACGACGCTTTTGGCTTATCGCCTTGAGTTTAGTGGCTTTCGTTAGCCAACCTGTTTATGCACAACTGACCAAATCCGACGAATTGGAAGTTTTGTGGCTACCCACCAACCGGGAGGAGGGTAGTGTTATTAAAGTGGTCAAAGATCTCCCAAACACTGTTAAGGCTAACAAAAGCATCACTTACACTGTCACAGTGACCAACATTACTGATCGCATTCTATTGGATGTGGTCGTGTATGAGATTCTGCCTGAAAGCGAAGACTTTGAATATAAGGGTGCTACCCCAAGTCCCATTCGTCGTCGTATCCAGTCTTTTAAAGACTTAGATAAGCCGAAGGCGGAAGGTGGCTCACCCATAAACAGTCGTATTTTGACCTTCCGTTGGGATGATGATCGTCTATTTAAGGCTGGGGAAACACGGACAATTACGATAACCGGGATTGTGAAAAAAAACAATGCTGACCTAAAGACGTTATTGGCTGCTCGCTTTTGTACGGCTGCTCAATATGTCATGGGCTTTTGTAAAGGGGTCACAACTGCGGAGTTAAAACTGTTTAAGCAATTTATCTTCAATGGTAAGGTGGTTCCCAATGATGGTAGTGGTAGTGTGCCTAGATATCCCACGGTTTGTGGAACGGTAAAAGTCCCTGCTTGCCTCGCTAAGGAAGAGTGCTTAAAGTGTCAACCTAGAAATCCGGAACGCTGTACCTTTAACGTTGATATTTGGGCGCAAAATACGGGTACAACAGCTATTTCTAATATGACACTGACTGATGAATTAGCTACCCCATTGATTGTCCATGAGACAGGAGAGAGTCAGATTGGTCAAAAATTTCCGGTAACGCTAAAACCAGGGATAACCAGTGGAAAGGTGACTCATCAATTGCGTGCTGAGTGCTTAACCAGCGACGTAGGTACTTCTGCCCAAGCTGAATCGGAAAATCCGGTGCTTAAAGTGGACAGTAATCTGCCTAAGATCAATGTCACCAGTTCGGATCTGGTTGTTTCTGCTAGAGCGCCCGGACTTGATGCGGGTACCCGTAACATTGCTTGGACGATTCGCTTGGAGAATAAGGGCAATCGTGCAGCGAAAAATGTGATAGTGGAAGCCAACTTTTCCAGCAGTCTGGAGGTGAGTGGATTTTCCTTACTCAATGAGAAAGGCGTACGTAGTGATTCTAACGTCACTTGGAGAGTGCCTCGATTGGAAGCAAAGGACTTTAGGACCTTCAAAGTGGAACAGAAATTAGCTAAAGCTAAGGGCTATGCTACAGCTAACGTCCAAGCCACGTCTGATTGTGACTGTGACAAGGCGACAAAAACAGCCTCAAGCATCAATTATGCCATGGTGGTTGAGATGATCGATATTAATGATCCTTTTCGGCCTCAATTTGTTAAGGACGAAGCGACTATACGATATTGGCTAACTGTTTGTAACCAAGTCAAACCTTTGGGCGATAGGGATAGTGCCTTTGATTTTTCCTTCACAGGCGGTTTGTATGGGCCTGATGGCTCACCTGCCAAATATTCCGTTAATTATTACTCTGTGAAGTTTCAACGTTTTGCGATTTTAAACGAATACGATGAAGTGCAAAGTCGAGGAACTAGGGTTCCAAGTATTACGGAACCTGATTATCGAGGTGTGAAGAAGGGAGAGAATTTCAGTAAAGAATGGGAAGGGAATAGGGAATTCCGGTTTGGTTCTAAGTTAAAAGGCCGCCATTGTGCTAAATTCAATATTGATGTGCAGGTCAACAAGAAATTGGCAAACGGTCAACATTCTTTGCGGGTTGATGTCGAAACATTAGGTCTTCCTATTTCTCCTATCAAGGCTAAGGAGATAGAACCGACCACTGTAGAGCGGTAAAGTGTTACTATGTGCAAGGTTCGCCTTGCACTCCTTTTTTAAAGCCTCAAGGCTGTAAAGCTTTGGGGCTTTTTTATGCGCCACAATTCCCACCTCACCACAATCCCGGCACAAACAAGCTATTGAAAAATATGAGAACCCTATTATCTTTCGATGGGTTCAGAATTTAAATCAATCACCACGCAGCCCACTCGTACAAAGGTTGCCTGAAACGAATGATCATAAGACATTGTCAAGTTTCCCAGGGCGCTGCCCTGGGCTTTAATAAAGCGCCCTTTCAGGGCTGAGTAGTTACGTTAAAAGTTAATTATAATTCAGTTCGTCAATTATTGATTCTAAAACTTTTAAAACACGTTCTTAGCGTTCTTAGCGACTTTGCGTGAGATATAATTTTAATTTTACTTTGTTACAATTAAAGAATTCGTTAATAACTGATGTTACGCATAATGCTTGCTTTTCGTCAGATTTCTGAGCAAAGTTTTTCATTACAACAGCCCAATTTCTGTTCTATAGACGTTCAGAAAAATATTTAGGGCAAAACCGTAAAGCGTTTCCAAAACCTTTACGGTTTCATTCTTAAATTATTTAAAATCCAATTTAATTTTTTAGAGGCAACTCATGTATCAAATTAGTATTAAAATTAAATATGAATATGCACATCGCCTGATTCACCATGCTGGCAAATGTCGCCATGTGCATGGACACAGTGGCGAAGCAACGGTTGAGTTTGCTTCCAATAAGCTTAATAACAATGGTTTTGTCATGGATTTCTACGATGTCAAAGCACCTATTAAAAAATGGATTAATCAATTTTGGGATCATGCCTATTTAGCTCATGAAAAGGATCCTCTATTGCCTGGCCTTCAGGCAGAAGGCATGAAAATTTTCATCTTTCCCGAAGAACCCAGTGCTGAAGTGATGGCTCGGCAATTATTTGAACAAGCGGCTACTTTAGAACGCCCGCCCGGGGTTATCCTAGCGCGTGTGACGATTCGAGAAACCTGTACTGGCTCGGCTTCTTATCAACGATCAGACGACAATGGTGCGAGGGGATGAAATATAGTGAAATATTTTATACTTTGCAAGGTGAAGGTCAATTAATCGGTATGCCTTCAGTTTTTTTTCGGACCAGTTTCTGTAACCTGAGATGTTCATGGTGTGATACCGCATACACCAGTTGGACTCCTGAAAACAAAGAGATGACGGTTTCCGACGCATTTGATGAAATCAGTCAGTTTGGTGTTAAACATGTTGTGATCACTGGGGGTGAACCTTTTCTCCAAAGGAAGGAACTGACAGCGTTGTGTGAGAGGTTATCTGTGAATGGACATCATATTACCATTGAAACCAACGCCACTATTTTTGTACCAGTGCCGGCAAACTTGATTTCAATGAGTCCAAAGCTCTCCAATTCAACGCCATTAGATGAACAACAGTGGCGGGAACATCATGACAGAGAAAGACTCAAACCGGCTATCATTCGCGAATTTCTAGAACAATATGAGTGTCAAGTCAAATTTGTGATCAGTGATACGCAAGATATTCAAGAAGTGCATCGTTTGGCGGAACAGGTACCGATTCCTAAGGAAACCATTATATTGATGCCACAAGGCATTACAGAAAGTGAGCTCAACACACGTCAAAAATGGTTGGCAGAAGTTTGTAAAGAAACCGGCTACCGTTATTCACCCCGATTGCATCTCAATATATGGGGCAATAAGCGGGGATATTAATTGTTAATGACTTGATAGATCGAGTAATGATTTTTTAACACAGAGTTCACAGAGTACCACAGAGTTACACAGAGGATAATTTCTCAATTCCGGGGAACGAAGTGTTTTTTATGTTGAGGTTAAAATTATCTTTCTTTCTCTGTGAAACTCTGTGTTACCCCGTGTTCTCTGTGTTAAAAAAATGATAGATGGTAAGCCCATTCCCCATTCCCCATTCATCATTCATCATTCATCATTCATCATTCATCATTCATCATTCGTTTAACTACTCGTTGTTGTATTCTTCTTTTGCACTCGTCTAAAGGGATATACCCAAGATACCATCGCATCGACTAAGCGAGTCTGAATCCATACCTTGCCCTTGCCATTGAAACGGCAGACAACGCCTTCACCAGAAAAGAACAGCGATTTGTAGCCACCCAGCATAGTCACCTCGTAATCCAACCCCTCAGTAAAAGCGACAATATGGCCGGTATCAACCACATAATCACCGTTAACTTCAATCTCAATTATTGCACCGTAGGTGTTGAACCACAAATCTCCGTCACCTGAGCAGCGGATGAGAAAGAGGTTTTCGCCAGAGAAAAATCCCTTTTTCAGCCCCTGCCACTTGGTTTCTATCTCAACCCCTAAGGTGGAAGCGACATAAGCGGAGTTTTGTAGGAATATCACCTCGTTGTGCAGGTAAACGTGGCTCAAGTCGCCCGGAGGCCCTGGGGCTATCCCGATCTCGCCGGGCCCACCTTCGGCCGTAAATTCGTTGATAAACAGAGATTCACCAGTCACCCAGCGACCCAACCCGCCTTTCATCTTGGTTTTCATATTGATGTGGGTGTCCATAGTGGCCATGGCCGAAGCCTCTACCTTCAAAGTCTCGTTGGCCGGAATGGTAACGGTCAGGAAACTATAATCCGGCCGCCCCTCAATCTTGAAAGCGTAACCTGGTTGTTCGGCCGTGGCGGTTTGCTGTTGGTTCTGTTGTTCCGACATAAGTAGCTCCTTTTATGCGCTGCGCGGCTTTAAGGTGGATGTCAATGTCTGGCCAAAACTGGACGATTTGTGCGACTGACACCAGACGGTGCCGCGCCCCTGAAACTTACAAACCAGCCCTTCGCCACTGAGGAAGGAGTTGATCCAACTACTGCCCGCCTTGGTTATGGTAAAATCCAGCGTGTCATTGAAAGCGACGATATGACCAGTATCCACGATATACTCCCCGTCCACTTCTATCGGATAAATGGCACCAAATGAGTTGATGATAATCTTGCCAGTGCCTACGAGGCGCACCCAGAAGATGCTCTCGCCAGAAAACACCGACTTAAAGCCTTGCCAACCGAGATCGATTTCGATATCAGGCTCGCTAGCCACATAAGAACCGCCTTGGACAATGAGAGTTTCATTATCCAAGGTATGTTCCATCATATCACCCGGCAGGGTGGTCGCCAGCCATATCTCACCCCGTTGGGACGACGCATTAAAATGGTTTAGGAACATGGATTCCCCGGCAAGCATCCGCTTAACGGCTTTCAATATTCCACCACTTTCCTTTTTATGAGTGGTGGTGGTAATACCTATATCGCCACTCATCGCAATCATCGCACCCGCCTCAGCGGTCAATTGTTCACTGGGTTCCAAAGTCACTTTTGCCGCGGCATTACCGGGACGGTGCATTATTTCTATATTCATCTCATTACCCCCATAACTTAGGATTAAGCCAACCGGTGAGTCCGGGGATGCTACGGCTCTGGATCATGATCTTGCCCTTGCCCACCACCCGAGTAACCAAACCTTCACCGCCAAACAAGCTGGAAAAGAAGCCGCCTGCCAGTTGTAACTTCAGTTGAATAGAAGGCTCATAAGCGATCAAGTGACTGGTGTCAACAATATATTCACCATCGATCTCCCGTTCCAAAATCGCGCCATAGCCACCATACCAAACATCGCCGGTGCCCTTGACGGCAAGCTTGAATAAGCCTTCGCGGGCGATAAATGAAACCAAACCGGCCCATTTCAGCCCAAGCGTTACCCCCTCGCTACATGCCAAAAAGGCCCCTGGCTGCAAGTAGAAACTATTGCCCTCCAGTCGGATCTGGCGCATGTCACCCGGCCACGGTTGCACTAAGGTCAGTTTGCGGTTGCCATCACTTTCGTTCTTGAATTGGTTGATAAACAGGGTTTCGCCACCGAGTAACTTGCGTAGCAGCCCACGGAAAAACCCACCATTCAGTTTGGCAGTCACTTCCATATCGGCGGCCATACTCGACATCGCATCCGATTCTGCGATAATGCGTTCGCCCGGTGCCAATTCCACCTCCAGATAGGCGAAAGTGGGCGCGCCTTTGATTTCAGTTTTCATCAATTTCCTCCATTTATTTCTGATTCGCTGACAAAACGGCGAACCAAGGTTTGTAATTGCTCAAATTCCACGGCCAACTCCCGATAGGCAGCGGTTTTTGAACTTATCATGGCATTGATTTCCACGATTCTCTGTTCAGTGGCGGGATGGGAACTCAAATAGCCCAATGTGGCAGTGAGAACCCTTGCAATATCCCCGCCCTCTTCTTCCATCTTCGCCAACAGTTTTTGCTGTTCGGCCAACACTTTTTCAAAAAAGTGTACCATCCCCCGCGGATCGACATTTGCTTGGGACAACAGTTCAAAACCGAGTCGGTCGGCCTCGGCCTCGAAATGACGGGAGTATTTTTGATTGATTAACAACGGGGCTGCTTCAGCGATAGCGGCCAACAAACCGGTGGTATCCCCCAGCAGTGCCTGCACGATTAAATAGATACCAATCGAACCAATGATATTGCGAATACCATGTTGTTGGGTGACATGGACCATTTCGTGGGCCAACACGCCCAGCAACTCCTCCGCTGAGTCGGCCGCTAAAACCAAACCGGAGTTTAGCACAATATAGCCACCCGGCAACGCAAAGGCATTAAGTGCTGAATCGTTTGTCACATAAATGTGAAAAGTGTACTTTCTGGCAGTCTTCTGTTCAGTGAGCACTGAAGTCAGTGCTTTGAGGCTTTGTTCCGCTGCTTTGCCGTTCATCAATTCATGTTCAATCTGATACTGAGCAAAGCTTTTTTTGCCTATATCCTCTTCCCACGTCACTGGCACTTGACGGGCAACTATGGCACTAATGAAATCCATGGAGGCCAGCAATAGGACCGGAATAACAACGAATAGTGCGAGAACGCCGACTAAAACCGACCAATTGAACAAACGTCCTCGGCGAATACGGGCCAATTGCTTGGCAATTTCCACAT
>QNER01000388.1 GCA_003646175.1 Candidatus Parabeggiatoa sp. nov. 1 | reverse complement strand
TTGGTTTTTATCCTTTCTTATAAACAATCCTTGTAGTTGATTGTGAGTCGCATGATCTTTCTCAGCAACCGCGACATCAATCAATTCATTGAACTGTTGAGTAACGCCTTGTTCATGGGCTAACGTGTCTTCAAACATAGACAGCAGATTGTCAAAGGTTGAAGGAAGCTGTTCGACAGGTAAGAAGTTAATTTGCGCGCCTTGATCAAGGACGTATTTGTAAACCTTCATCGCGTGTTGTGTTTCTTCCTGATGTTTCATCATAAACCAACGGGCAACACCTTTCAGTCCTAGAAAATCACTGTGAGCGGACAAAGATAAATAAAAGTATTTTAGGGTGTTCCATGTTTGATTATCAAAACCTATTGCCTTACAAACCCATTATCTAGCTGCGGGAAAATAGAAATGCGTCCCCCAAAATCCGTTAGCCATAAATAACATGCCAACAACTACAAGGATAATTAAGTTAGCTTGATAATGTCGCATTTAAAAACAACGTTTTTCGTACAAGGTTCGCCTGGTACTCCTGATAACGTAGCCTTTTCGTACAAGGTTCGCCTTGTACTCCTGCTAATAGGACATTGTCGAGTTAATCACTATTTGAATGAAAAAAACGTCGTGGTTCGCCGTCAAGCTTTTTTATTGATTCTGTTGTGGCGTGGTTCACTTGCACACTCTTTCGCTATCGAATACCAAATCGTGCAAGTGAATCTTACAGTCCTGCTAACTCATTGCTTATTTCAAGTTTCTGGGAAAAGTGCAGCCTATTTGGTAGTGAAAGTGTACACGCCATCCCAGTTATCAGCTGGGGGATTTTCTGTGAAATGCCTGACACGTTCAGCATAAATCTTGTACAACAGACAATCAGGGTATGTTTGACAAAAGTGAGTAAATTGTTTTTCCGCAACATCCCAGCATTGTTGCCGATAATGTTGTAGGGCTTGTTCATATTCGTCTATCTCTGCCACCACCTTGTTATCAACCTCGTCACGTAATCCGATTGGTTCATAAATGACGACGGGTTGATCTTTCCCTTTGACTCTCACGCGATCCAATTCGCGGTAAATATATTCAGGCACCGCCTCTTTTGTGGTTTCACTGACGATAATTTGTACACCATATTCTTTAGTCACACCTTCCAAACGTGAGCCTAAATTCACTGCATCGCCTAACACGGTGTAAGCCATCCGGAATTGTGAACCCATGTTGCCGACACTCATAACGCCCGTGTTTATACCAATACCAGCCCTGATTCCAGGCCAACCCTTGGCCTTAAATTGTGAACGTATCTCTTCAAGGCGCTTTTGCATTTCCATAGCAGCATCTAAGGTATGACGTGCATGTTGGGGTTCATGCAAAGGTGCGCCCCAAAATGCCATGATGGCATCGCCCATATACTTATCAATCGTACCCCGATATTCATGGATAATATGTGTCATGGGGGTAAGGTATTCATTCATTAATTCAGACAATTGTTTAGGGGATAAGCCTTCGGAAAGGCTGGTAAAGCCACGCACATCTGAAAACAAAACGGTCATTTCCCGATTTTCGCCTTCCATAGAAAACTCGCGGCCAAGATTTTGACTCATCTCGTCAACCAATTCTGGTGGCACATATTGCCCAAACAAATTCGTTAAATGGTGTTTGTGGCTGGATTCAAGAAAATAGCCATAAGACATATTAAATAGAAACAGCGTTAATATCAGCAAAAAAGTTGTCGCTAAAGGCAAAACGAGTTGTATCTGATCCCAAACCATCATATTGAGCCAAAACACAAATCCAAACACAGCCACTGTGCCAAGTGTTGCTAACAACGGATTGAGCAGGGGTAAGATCAGAATCATAAATAAACCAATCAGGATTAACAGAAAGACTTCTATAACCACGACAGATTCTGGGTTTTCCATAAAGTTGTTGTCCAATATGCCAGAAATAAGGTTGGCATGAATTTCTACGCCTGGATAGACTTCTCCTACCGGAGTGGCACGCAAATCCTGCAAACCGTAGGCGGTGGTACCTATGAGTACCAACTTGTCTTTGAGTAAATCAGGGTCTTTAACTCGTCCATACAAGACATCACTTGCTGAGAGATAGGGAAAACGACTGCGTTCACCTCGGAAGGGTACCAACGCCTGAATTTTTTCATCAACTGGAATTTTCTGAAGGCCAATCTGTAAAAATTCTAGGCTGTGATAACCGCTCTCGGTGGTCACAATACCTAATTCGATCTTCGGCTCCCCAAGTGCCACCCGTGCGACGGCTAATGAGAGTGATTCATAGAGTTCCCCTTTGTAACCATAAAGCATTGGCACACGTCGCACGACACCATCGGGATCAGGTTCGGTGATAAAATGTCCGGCTGTCATAGCATTCGCCTGAAATTGTGCTAAATTCGCCGCAAAACCTACGCCTTCTAGATAACTCAAGTTAGAAGCTTGCACCGGTTCTCTCGTCAGAGTCGGTGAAGGCAGTTGACCTGCTTGGATATCTTGCCCCCCTTCTTGGGCCGTAGTAAAAGCATAACCTAACACGATTCTACGGTTTTTCATGCTGTTAGCTAAAAGTCCGTCATAATCAAGTGTTTTTTCCAGACTGTTTAACGTTTCCAAAAACACCGGCACATCTTTCAATGGGCCTTTGCCCAACTCCTGTAATTTTTTGAGTCCAGGACTTTCCCAAGGTTCCGCAAAGACTATGTCCATGCCAAGGACATTAATCTGGTAGGTGTCAAATAACTGGTCAATCAGGCCTGCCATCACCGAGCGATTCCAAGGCCAATGGCCTATTTCGCTCAAACTTTGCTCGTCAATATCAACAATAACAATGCTGTTATCAACCGTGTTAGGCATGGTGCGTTTTAGCCGAATATCGTAGGCTTGACGTTCCAAGGTGTTAATAAAACCCAAGTCGACGGTTTCTGTAGCATGTAGGATAAAAAATAACAAAATGGTTAAGCTGAACAGCAACCGTAACCCATGACGTTTGATGGCAGCAAATGGTTTAGACATAATGATTTACCCTTGGGTAATTGAAAATAAATATAACCCTAATTCACAAACCACGGAAAAATTTGGTTTATTTTACCAAAAATGGCTAGGAAAATTAAATGATTCGGAAAATAAATGGAGCGAAGTATGCGGTGTTTTCGTCAGAAGAATCGGTTGGGTAAGCAACCAGCACCCGCGCTCAAAAATGACAACATTTATTTGAGTAAATCCTGTAGTGCTACGCCCGGATCATCCGCTTTCATAAAAGCTTCACCGACTAAAAATGTATGCACGCCCGCCTGACGCAATAAGGCAACATCATCATGGGTATGAATACCACTTTCGCTGACGACGAGGTATTTTTTAGGAATATAGGGTAAGAGATCCAAAGTGGTTTGTAAGTGCGTGCTAAAAGTACGCAAATTACGATTATTAATCCCGATCAGGCGCGTATTGAGTAATAGCGTCCGTTCTAATTCTTCGCGGTTATGCACTTCAACAAGTACATCCATCCCTAAATGGGTGGCTAAGTCTGCTAAGTCACGCAACTGTGTATCATCTAACGCAGCCGCAATAAGCAAAATACAATCCGCACCAATAGCGCGTGCTTCATAAACTTGGTAAGCGTCGATAATAAAATCTTTACGCAAAATGGGTAACATGCAGACATCATGGACTTGCTGTAAATATTCGTCAGCACCTTGAAAAAAATGTCTATCAGTAAGGACAGATAAGCATGCCGCGTCGTTTTGCTCATA
Source organism: Candidatus Parabeggiatoa sp. nov. 1 (assembly GCA_003646175.1). Taxonomy (GTDB): domain Bacteria; phylum Pseudomonadota; class Gammaproteobacteria; order Beggiatoales; family Beggiatoaceae; genus Parabeggiatoa. The sequence continues at coordinate 3,428 of QNER01000388.1, read as the reverse complement.
GCTTTTTGCAATGGCAACCGGATCGAAATTCTCCCGTAATACGCCTTTACTCGGAGAAGCTTTTTTGATTTCGGCTATGACGGCGGGTTGTTGTAATTGCAGTCGTGCATTAATCGCTTCGATAAAGCCACGCGCAGGTGGACTGTTGTCAGCGATGTAGCTAAGGTGACGCAAAGGAATCTGTTTGGAGTGTACTTCAATTTCTTCCACTTTGCACCGGATAATTTGTTTTAAAATATCGGGGGTTTTGCTCATAGCGGGTTTGCGCTTGAAAAATTGTTTGAAGAAGTCGAAAATTTTAGGTGTGTCGTTCATCGCTGTCTACCTATTCAAAGTAATCATTAGCGTCTCCCTTTTTTAGAAAGGGGATATGTGGGGAAAATTTGGACAACGCTTTACGTTAGTTTTTAGTCTTTAGTTTTTAGTTAGCCAGTGATGTGCCGACTTTTGAAGCTATCAGTTTTCATTTTTCAGTTTTTAGTTGGTATGGTTTAATGAAAGTAAAAAGAGTTTTGGCTGTAAAAATCCTGTGACAAAAAAACACCCCCCCTTGCATCATCTTGAAAGAAGGAAAATAAATCACGAAAAAATTTATAGCCAGAAAATATTGTTCCAAAAGAAATTATTTCAAATATAGATATAGTTTTTCAGAAAAATAATGCAACGATACGGATGCTATCCCTTTTTTGGGGATAGTATCCGTTTAACTTTGAGTGGTGAAATTAATTATCTGAACATCTATAGCTTTCATTCGTTGTAATGTTTTGTGGGTGTGTCCCACTTATCCTTTGAGCCTCATATGGATAAACTGTTGATTTTTAATCAAAAATGAGAAAATTTTGTGTGTGTCATTTACAGCCCCATTTTTTGAAAGGCTGCAAATTTTTCTCAAAACATTCAAGTGATTGCTGAATATCTGCCCAGATTCTAAACTTGAATCTCGCCTAATACTCATTACCCGTCAAAAATGCGTTGGGTAAGTGGGACACACTCTGTTTTGTTCAGTATGAACGAATTCCCGAAACCGACGACTTTTGAAGGTTGCTGTAAATACTTTCTGTTGTTTCGCCTTTGGAAGCGGTGACTTGTCAGCTTGATCAGGCGATTCCTTTTGTCTGAAAGTATATAAAGGTTTGTTTTGTTGAAAAAACTTGGGCTTGATACAATGCCATCACCAAATCATATATATCTTATGGCTATTGAATTTATTCCATAAAATTCAAACACTTATATTTTAAGTGCTGACTGAAATATCGGTTTCATTAATTTTCAATCAATTACTTCTACTTTGTCGGATTCATTTTCATTTTCACGCGAAGCCGCTAAGAACGCGTGCGTCAGTTAATCTTGAAACTTTGCGACTTCGCTCCTTCGCGTGAAATCAAATTTAAATATGACAAAGTAGAATTATAAATACCTTAAATAACAATAAGTTAAACATTTAGGCAAAAACCGTTCCGATCATCATTGGTTTTTTGCCCACCATTATTGAAATTCAATGATCAAGTTCTTGAATTCCAATCAGGATGAAAAAACTTTGCTGTGCAAGGCAGTTTAATGCCAAGTGATTGTTTTTATTTGATAATCTTTAAATCGGTTATTGAGACAAAAGCTTATAAATCAAGATATTAGGAAAAAACGTGTTCATAAAATAAAATGTGACATTGTCAAGTTATTATCCACTTGATGTTCAAGTTAGAGTTGACTTATATTCTAATAGAGTCTCAATCACAGTCTAAAAATCAAGAACACTAACCGGTTTGGCTAGAATGCTCTCAATTGATATTAATAAAAAATAACATTTAAGTTTCAATAGATTATAAGTCTATTAGTTGATTAATCTAACTTGAACATCAAAAATAAAGTTAAAAACTTTGGGTTAATTTGACCCATGCTGTGAGTTTTTCGCGGGCTGCGCCATTGCTCAAAACCGCCTGTGCTTGTGTGACACCTTCAGCAAGATTGTCGGTTAAACCGGCAGCATAAATAGCGGCACCAGCATTGAGCGCGACAATATCTCTCGCGGGGCTTTTTTGATCATCTAATACCCCGCGCACCATAGCGACACTTTCTTCGACTTCATTAACTTGTATTGTGCTTAAATCAGCGCGATTGAAACCAAACTCTTCAGGTGCCAGCGTATAGGTGGTGACAGCCCCGTTGTGTAACTCCGCAACAAAGGTTGGTGCCGCAATACTGATTTCATCTAAACCATCTTCAGAGTGTACTACTAATACGTGTTGACTACCCAAATGTTTTAACACTTGTGCAAACGGTTCTACCCAAGCTTGACTGAACACACCCAGAAGTTGATTGGGTGCATTGGCGGGATTGGTTAAAGGGCCTAATAAATTAAATATAGTACGCACGCCCATTTCACGGCGCGGCCCTATGGCATGTTTCATGGCGGTGTGATGCAGCGGAGCAAACATAAAGCCAATCCCTAGTTTATTAACACATTCAGCCACTTGTTCGGGGGTGAGGTTGATTTTCACGCCCAAGCCTTCCAACACATCGGCACTGCCGGATCGACTAGACACGGAGCGATTGCCATGTTTTGCCACCGCCCCGCCCGCAGCCGCTACCACAAGGGCACTGGTTGTAGAAATATTAAAGGTATGCATTTCATCACCACCTGTGCCCACGATATCGACTAAATGGGGACGATCCACTGACACTGGCGTGACAAGTTCACGCATGACTTGTGTGGCTGCGCTAATTTCCTCAACCGTTTCCCCCTTTATATGGAGCCCCACCAAGAAACCGCCAATTTGCGCGGGGGTTGCGTTGCCCGTCATAATGCTGCGCATGACGGCATACATGGCATCCGCGTTTAAATCCTGATGCTTCATAACGGCTGCTAATGCTGACTTTATATCCATTTTTTTAACATTTGGGTTTATTTCTACTTTGTCATATTTAACGTAACTCATTGATTTATAAAGGCTCATCAAAATTGATGAATCTAATAAAATCAATGACTTAGCTGTAATATGACCAAATAAATTATTTATGCCAATGACTTTTGAGTGTTGTAAAAACTAAACTGGTGAAAATGGCCGTTTTAAGTTCGCTAATATAGAATATAAATTCTGTGCAATAGGAAACTAATTATATTTTTCTTTCAGTAAGAGCCTCTTGCAAAACCCCAGGTTAACACCCTCATCGTTATACATAACTCATGTTACGCACTCAAGTTAAAAATATTGCTCCTCAAACAATTTCGGTTTAAAATATTCTGTAATGCCGAATACAGAATGAGGAATGGTAATAAATTTAGCCTCTTGCAAACCCCCGGGTTGACACCCTCATCGTTATACATAAGTTAAAATGTAGCCCACCTCGTCTTTTTCTTGCCCACCATTATATCAGGTGGGCAAAAAAACACGAGGTGGGCTACAAAAAAATGTTTTAAATCAAATGCTTAA
>QNER01000387.1 GCA_003646175.1 Candidatus Parabeggiatoa sp. nov. 1 | reverse complement strand
GTATGCTGATGAAAATGGCTTTAAAGTATTTACCAGTTCAATGGGTGTATCCCGTTGGAAAGATATGGAACAAGTCAATGAAAGCGGCCGACGCGCCGCTTCGCGTTATCCTAATTTAACCTACTGGGCATATAATTGGCGCAAAAAAAGCGGCTCGCAACGCATGATAGAAATTGCTAAACGCGAACATTTTTATCAGCAAGAATATTGTGGTTGCGCCCATTCGCTGCGTGATATTAACCAAAAGCGCAAGGCACAGGGGCAGAAGATGGTTAAAATCGGTGAAAAATATGACCGGATGGAGTCCAAACTTTAGGCAAAACCTTCAAGGTTTCCAAAACCTTGAAGGTTTCTAACTGTGAAACCTCTTGCCTTTGTGTCATTTCAACAACCTTTGATGTCTGTCATTTCGATAACCGGAGAAATCTTAAAACATCAGCAACCAAAAAGATTTCTCGTTCAAACGAAATGGCCTAAAAATGGTGCCTAAAAGAGATTATGAGAAATATAAATGCCATGCCAAATTTTGATGTGTTTTTTAAACAAGTCACAGACGTGCTGCCTAAAGGCTTGTTTAGTCTACACCAAGACTTAGAAAAAAATTTACGAGTGGGTTTGGATTCAGCCCTACGCAAAATGAATTTAGTCACGCGAGAAGAATTTGAGGTGCAAAGCGCCGTGCTAGAACGCACTCGTGCCCGTTTGGAAGTCCTTGAAGCGCAAGTGGCTGCCTTTGAAGGCGCGCAACAACAAACCACTTTATCCAATCAATCTAACCAAACCGAGTAATCCCCTGTCTTCTTTATCTATTGTCCACAGTCGCGCCCAAGTTGGCATCCAAGCTTTACCGGTCACGATTGAAGTCCACATGACCAATGGCAAGCAACGCTTATCCATTGTTGGTTTACCAGAAGCTGCCGTCAAAGAAAGTCAAGATCGTGTCCGTAGTGCTTTGCTCACCAGCCAATTTGAATTTCCGCTCCAGCGCGTTACCATTAACTTAGCACCCGCTGATTTACCCAAAGAAGGTGGACGCTTTGACCTTGCCATTGCACTTGGCATCCTCGCAGCGTCTCGCCAAATTCCCGCCAACGAATTATCGCAATATGAATTTATTGGTGAATTGGCCTTAAATGGCGACTTGCGCTCGGTGCGCGGGGTATTGCCAATGGCTTTAGAAGCCCGTAAAGCCCAACGGCAAGTCGTTGTACCCTTTGAAAATGCCACTGAAGCCAGCATGGTCAGTGGTGTCACCATCCTACCCGTTAAACATATCCTTGAGATTTGTGCCCATTTACAGAATACCACAAAGATTACGCCTTATAGCACTGATAACACGCCTTTACCTACAACCGTTCAGCACATAGCCGATTTAAGCGATGTGCGCGGACAACATCATGCCAAACGCGCCTTAGAAGTCGCAGCCGTTGGTGGACACAATTTGCTGATGATGGGGCCGCCGGGCACCGGTAAAACCATGTTAGCCAGTCGGATGCCCGGCATTTTACCTTCAATGACGGAAAGCGAGGCTTTGGAAACGGCAACGATTGCTTCAATCGCTAACAACGGCTTTGATGTCAGCCTGTGGGGCATTCGCCCTTTTCGGGCCCCGCATCATACCGCGTCAGGCGTTGCGTTAGTGGGCGGTGGCAGTCATCCACGCCCCGGTGAAATATCGTTGGCACACAACGGCATTTTATTCCTAGATGAATTACCTGAATTTGATAAACGCGTTTTAGAAGTCTTGCGCGAGCCACTGGAATCTGGGCATATCACCATTTCCCGCGCAGCCCATCAAGCCGAATTTCCCGCCAATTTTCAAATGGTTTCCGCGATGAATCCCTGTCCTTGTGGCTACCTTGGCGATCCCAGTAATCGTTGTCAGTGTAGTCTTCAACAAGTCAACCACTACCGTGCCAAAATTTCCGGCCCTTTGTTGGACAGAATTGATTTGCATATTGAAGTACCCAATCAACCCCGCGCCGAATTACGTCAAGATGCGGCCAGAGAAACCAGTGCCGATGTCCGTGCTCGCGTCGTAGCAGCGAGAGAAGTGCAACTACAACGCAGTGGCAAACAAAATAGTCTTTTAAGCAGCCGAGATATTGATATTTATTGTTGTTTAAATGAAGCGGATGAACAGTTGTTAGACAGAGCGATTGAACAACTAGGTTTATCCACACGCGCATGGTATCGGATTTTAAAAGTGGCGCGGACAATTGCGGATTTAGCGAGAAGTGAAAATATACAAACGCCACATTTGATGGAAGCGATTACTTATCGGCGCTTGGAAAGGAAAAAATAAGGCCAATTTTTAAACCTACGGATGCTATCCCTTCTTAGGGATAGTATCCGTTTTAACCTGTCATCCAAAAATGGAAACCTACGGATGCTATACCTCGATGGGATAGTATCCGTTTTAACCTGTAAAAATGGAAACCTACGGATGCTATCCCTTGGTTCGGGATAGTATCCGTTTTAACCTGTCGAGAAATGAATGGTGGGATCGCTGTCGGTGGAATTCTGGATAATGTTTGAGAATGTAGCGACAGCGATCCCACCCTACGAGACTACGGATGCTATCCCTTCTTAGGGATAGTATCCGTTTTAACCTGTTGCTACTGGGGTCATTTCGTTTTAAGCTTCTATTTCCAGGGCTTGCGCGGGGGATTGTCGCTACAAAAATACAAACCGTGCAGCCTCAAGAATCTTCAAGAACAATAACTACAAGGATTGTCTATAATAAAGGATTTAATCAATACGGATTTCTTAATTATTACCCAGATTGTGAATAGATCCATTTTGACATCAATCCGTCGAAGTTTGCAATATCAATACCCCTTGTCGTTTCGGTGGCGGTTAATCCGTATCAATTAAATCCCTTATTATATACAATCCTTGTAGTTATCCTGACGAATTTTATCAAAAAGGCATTTTAAAATGATTTCAAACCAAACCATTCAGCATTACCCCCTATCATCCCCGCAAAGGGATATTTGGTTTGACCAAATCCTGCACCCCGATGTACCACTATACAATATTGGTGGCTATTTGCGGATAGAGGGGCCTATTGATACCGCCCGGTTTGAACAGGCCCTCAATCAAGTCATTGCGGAAAACGATGCACTCCGCATCATTCTTCATGAGGGGGAAAGTTTGCCCACGCAAACCTTTGCCGAAAATGTCCACCTTAAACTGGATTTCCATGATTTCTCCGAACAGGAAAATGCTCACGAATCGGCTCTCGAATGGATGCAGCGTGAGTTTGTCAAGCCTTTTAAACTTTACGACGGATTATTGTTTCAATTTGCATTGTGCAAAATTTCGGCTAATTGTTATTACTGGTTTGGCAAACAGCACCATCTCACAATCGATGGATGGGCAGCTTCCCTAATTGTCCAACGAGTTGCCGCTGCCTATAACGCACTTTCTACCGGACAAACGGGCGAGCAGAAATATTACGCTTACCAAGATTTTATTCAAAACGATCAAGCCTACTTTGAGTCGGAAAAATTTGTGAAAGCCAAACGCTACTGGCAAGAAAAATATAGCGAAGTGCCAGAGCCACTTATAGTGCGAAGCTCAGCTGCCCAATTTCAGGGTAAAACCATCCCAAGCCAACGCACAGCTTTGCGCCTCAAACGACCATTTTACAATCAACTGATTGAATTTGCTAAAGAAAATAATGTATCCATTTTCCAAGTTATTTTAGGGGCCTTATATTGTTATATTGTCAGGACGTGTCACCGAGAAGATTTGGTCATTGGATTACCAACACTGAATCGGAATAACGCAGCCTTTAAGCAAACGGTGGGTCTGTTTGTGGGTGTCAGTCCCGCTTGGTTTCGTTTTGGGACTGATTTGAACTTTATCAAACTTCTGGAAAGCATTAGCAAAGAATTACAAAGGGATTATCGACATCAACGTTTTCCTATCTACGAAATCAATATGCAAGTTGGACTGCACAGCAACCAACAACCGCTTGATATCGAACTGTCTTATGCCAAACACGATTATGACGTACATTTTAATGGCAACCCCAGTCGAACGGTGTCTTTCGCTAACGGTTTTTACCCGCAAGAACAGACACTTTTTGTTTTTGTTGAAGAATTTCATCAACAGGATGATGTCAATATCTATTTTGACTATAACCTTGGAGCGTTTGACGAAGATGAAATGGAACGTCTCAAAGCGCGTTTTGATTTTCTGTTGGGTGAAATTCTTCGCCAGCCCTCGCTGCCGATTCGGGAACTGCAAATAATGCCTGATGCTGAGTTAAAGAAAATCTTAGTTGAGTTTAATGACACAGCAACCGATTATCCGCGTGACAAAACGATTGTTGCTCTCTTTGAGGAACAAGTTGCCAAAACGCCAGATGCTATCGCCGTCGTCTTTGAAAACCAACAACTGACTTACCGAGAGTTAAATACCAAAACCAATCAACTCGCACACTATCTGCAAACTTTGGGAGTCAAACCGGAAGTCTTGGTGGGAATTTGCGTTGAGCGTTCGGTTGAAATGGTGATTGGACTATTAGGCATACTCAAGGCGGGGGGCGCGTATTTGCCACTTGATCCTGCATATCCGGTGGCACGTCTCGCTTTTATGCTGGAAGATGCTCAAGTACCGGTGTTATTGACTCAATCCCGCTTAACAGAGGGATTGCCAGAAACTAAGGCGCAGGTGGTTTGTTTAGATGTGGAAGCCGAAACGTTATCACGGTTTGGTTCTGAAAATCTAGTCAGTGGGGTGGTACCGACGAATTTTGCTTATGTGATTTATACGTCGGGTTCGACGGGAAATCCTAAAGGTGTTCTTATTGCTCATCAAGGATTGTGTAACTTAGCTCTCGCACAGATTCAAGTTTTTGGTGTGCAATCAGAGAGCCGGATTCTTCAATTTGCTTCTTTGAGTTTTGATGCGTCAATCTCGGAAATCGTGATGGCCTTTGGTTCAGGAGCACAACTCTGTCTCGCCAAACAAGACGATTTGCTACCAGGTCCAAACGTAAAAATGCCATTACCCATGTAACACTGCCTCCGACAGCACTTGCGGTTTTACCAAGAGAAGACGAGTTAGAGTTGCAACATATCATTGTTGCCGGGGAAAGCTGCTCACCTGAGTTAGAGTTGCAACATATCATTGTTGCCGGGGAAAGCTGCTCACCTGAATTGGCAGCTAGGTGGTCAAAAGGCCGACGTTTTTTCAATGCTTATGGGCCAACAGAAGGGACAGTTTGTGCAACAGTTTTTGAAAACCCCACCGGTAGCTCATCAACACTTCCCATTGGTCGCCCCATTGCTAACACCCAAATATACATTTTAGATCAGTCTTTGCAACCAGTTCCTATCGGTGTTCCCGGTGAATTACACATCGGCGGTGTTGGTTTAGCTCGCGGCTACCTCAACCGCCCCGAATTGACTGCCGAAAAATTCATCAACAATCCCTTTAGTGATGATCCCAATTCACGCCTCTACAAAACTGGCGACTTAGCCCGCTATTTGCCAGACGGCAATATTGAATACTTGGGACGCATAGATAACCAAGTCAAGATTCGTGGTTTTAGGATTGAATTGGGTGAAATCGAAGCGGTGCTAGCTCAACATCCTTTGGTACGACAAGCGGTTGTTATTGTCTGGAAAGTTCAGGCGGGTGATAAGCGCATTGTGGCTTATTTCATCCCCACTCAAGAATCTCCGGCTTCGGATGAACTACATGATTTTATTAAGGAACTGTTGCCTAACTACATGATACCGGTAGCCTTTATACCGCTTCCCAAAATACCATTGACACCCAATGGCAAAATAGATCGCCGCCGTTTGCCCACACCCTCACCTTTCCAAATAAAAAGAGAACAACAGTTCATCGCACCTCGCACTCTGGTTGAAAAAGCACTGGCTGAGATTTGGGCTGATGTATTAGAACATGAAAGTATAGGTATCCATGACAACTTTTTTGAATTGGGCGGGCATTCCCTGTTAGCTGTCAGCCTGATGGCGAGAATAGGGCAACAGTTTGGCAAGAAATTACCGTTATCGACACTTGTAGAAGGCCCTACCATTGAAAAATTAGCCACATTTCTTGACCAATCAACCGAAAAAATGTGGTCATCTCTGGTTGCTATTCAACCCAACGGCACCAAACCGCCTTTTTTCTGTGTGCCCGGCATCGGTGGTAATGTGACGGATTTTTATGAATTAGCCCAACAACTCGGCAACGAACAACCTTTTTATGGCTTGCAAGCGGTCGGATTGGATGGCAAATCAAAGCCTTATACCAACATTGAAGACATCGCAACGCACTATCTCAAAGAAATGCAAACGGTGCAGCCTCAAGGGCCGTACTTGTTAGGGGGTCATTCCTTTGGTGCTTTAGTCGCGTTTGAAATGTCTCAACAATTACAGAAACAGGGACATGAAATCGCACGGTTAGTGATTTTCGACATGATTGCGCCTCACTTGTTTAATAAACCGAAAGGTGTTGATTGGGATGACGCGAAATGGTTGTCCGACGCAGCCCGTGTCATAGAACGCGGATTAGGAAAACCTTTGGAAGTGTCTTATAAAATGCTCCAAACGCTTGATTCAGAAGGACAATTAAATTACCTTCTGGAACGCTTCAAACAGGCCTCCTTTCTACCAGCCGACGCTGATAAAACTGATATTCAGGGTTTTATCGACGTTTATAAAGCGAATTGTCGAATAGATTATAGTCCACAAAACCTCAAACCGACTCGAATCACGCTATTTCAAGCCAGCGAGCTTATTGAAGGACATGAATTGAACGAGCAGAAAGCGGAACCGACATGGGGTTGGCATCAATATGCGGATGGCGAGGTGGATATCCAAGTTGTCCCCGGTGATCATTTTACGATGATGAGTCAGCCCAATGTGCGGGTGCTTGCAGACAAGTTAAGAGCGTGTTTGGGCAAGTTTCAAGAACAATAACTACATGGATTGCTTATAAGAAAGGATTAGATTGTTTTGATATTGAGATCGTTTCGGGTTTCTGGAATTACCATCAGTAAAATCCGTCAATCCGTTGTACTAAATAACTACAAGGATTGCTTATAAGAAAGGATTAGATTGTTTTGATATTGAGATCGTTTCGGGTTTCTGGAATTACCATCAGTAAAATCCGTCAATCCGTTGTACTAAATAACTACAAGGATTG
>QNER01000386.1 GCA_003646175.1 Candidatus Parabeggiatoa sp. nov. 1 | reverse complement strand
TATTGTTGGTGTGACTGGTCTTAATGCCTCTGATAACCCCGCCCCCGGCATCGGTGTTGCCAGAAGCCTGAAAGAGGACAAAGACTTAAAGGTCAAAATCGCCGGGCTGGCTTACGACGCGATGGAGCCGGGGATTTATATGGATTGGTTTATTGACAAATCCTTTTTAATCCCCTATCCCACCGCTGGTTATGAACTGATGGAACGGCTGTTGTACATTAAAAACAACTTTGGGCTGGATGTGGTTGTACCTACCCTAGACAATGAACTGCCCTTTTTTATGAAGTATCGCAGCGAACTGGAAAACCACGGCATTCGCACCTGTCTACCTAGCGAGGAGCAGTTCCGGCTACGCAGCAAGGTTCGCCTTGCCACGATTGCCGAACAATCGGGGCTGCAAGCACCCAAACAAGCAGTGGTGAGTTCGTACAATGAGTTGGCAACAGCCGTACAAGATATTGGCCTACCCATCATGGTCAAAGGGGCCCTTTATAAAGCCTATCGAGCTTATACCTTAGAGGAAGCCATGGCCTATTTTGGCAAGATCGTAGCCCAGTGGGGGTATCCCGTCATCATTCAGCAGGCGGTGACTGGCGAAGAAATGACTGTCGTCGGTGTTGGCAACGGTGCGGGCGATGTGCCGGGACTGGTCGCTATCAAAAAAATGAGTGTGACTGAGTTAGGAAAAATATGGACCGGTGTGACTATCCTTCACCAAGGCTTATTGGAAGCGGCGCGACGCTTTGTGGCAACAACGCACTGGCAAGGTGGCTTTGAAATGGAGTGTCTCGTCGATCAAGAAACCGTTTATTTGTTCGAGATTAATCCCCGCTTTCCCGCTTGGGTTTATTTTGCCACGGGTGTCGGGATTAACCTGCCCACGATGCTAGTAAAACAAGCAATGGGCGAAACCGTGGCGGCGGCGGGAGAATATCAAGCCGGCAAACTTTATATCCGCTATACCGATGAACAAATCTGCGATATGGCCCGTTTTCAAAACATAGTAACGCGAGGAGAGTCATGACAGAGGATAAGAAACCTTATGTAAAGCCGACAATTATCAAGCTTCAAAGCGGCTTAATGAATAAGTTCGGTGCTTCACCTTACTATGCTCGCAAGGTGCGTACTGACATTGATGGCATTTCTATTGATAAGCTGGTGGAACAATTTGGCTCGCCGCTCTTTGTTTTTTCTGAGCGACAGATCCGCAACACCGTTAGGGAGGCTAAAGAAGCTTTTACTTCTCGTTATCCTAATGTGACCTTTGGTTGGTCATATAAAACCAACTACTTAGATGCCATTAACGCCATTTTCCATCAAGAAGGCAGTATTGCTGAAGTGGTGTCGGAAATGGAATACGATAAGGCGCGTCGGTTAGGTATTCAGGGGAAAGATATCATCTTTAATGGCCCCCACAAATCGTTACAGGCACTCAAAAAAGCCGCCGAGGAAGGGGCTAAAATCCATATCGATCACTTTGATGAGATCGATGATTTGGAAAAAGTGGCTGATGAATTAGGACGGGATGATATTCAAGTTGCCATCCGCCTTAACCTTGATGCTGGCATCTATCCCCTGTGGAGCCGGTTTGGCTTTAACCTAGAATCGGGACAAGCGATGGATGCAGTGCGCCGCATTCATATGGGTGGCAAACTCAAGTTAATCGGGCTGCACTGCCATATTGGTACCTTTATTCTGGAACCGGATGCTTATAAAACCGAAACCGAGAAATTGGTTGGCTTTGCTTACCAAATCGAAGAAGCACTCGGTATCATCATTGAATACCTAGATATTGGTGGCGGTTTTCCGTCTAAAAACAAACTGAAAGGCACCTATCTACCACCCGATGTGGGCGTACCACCCTTAGATACATACGCCGAAAAGGCGACCGAAGGGCTTTATAATGCCCTGAAACCTGGCGATTTTCCCCAACTCTATCTGGAAACCGGCCGAGCGCTCATCGAGGAAGCCGGTTACCTGATCACGACAGTTGTTGCGTCGAAACGGCTCCCCGATGGACGCAAAAGCTATGTGTTGGATGCGGGGGTTAATTTGCTATTTACGGCAACTTGGTATAAATATACCATTGAAACCGACCGAGAAGTGCAGGGCATTGGCGAACCCGCTTTGTTGAATGGCCCACTGTGCATGAATATTGACGTGGTAGACGAGGGTACGCTGTTACCCCCGTTAAAGCGAGGTACGCGGCTTATCCTTTCCCCAGTCGGTGCCTACAATGTCACCCAATGGATGCAGTTTATTGAGTACCGGCCAGCGGTAGTGCTAGTGGCTGAGACGGGTGAGGCCGAACTGATCCGTGAACAGGAAGATTTGAGTGATATTTTGCGGCGGGAACGGCTACCAGAACGATTGAGGCTCGCATAAATAAATGAAACGGCTGGGACAACATTTTAAAACCTTTTTCCACAGCTATTCGGAGATATTTTTTCTACAAAGTCCGGTGGCAGGGGCATTTTTGTTTCTTGTCACCTTGACTAATCCGAATGTGGGTATTGCCGGCATCGTCTCGGTGCTGGCTGCCTACCTCTTTGCTCGCCTGATTGGGATGAGTGAAACCTTCTTGAGTTCGGGTTTTTTTACCTATAACGCGCTATTGGTTGGACTGTCCATTGGCTACTTGTTTGCTTTGGGGCCACTCAGCCTCTTTTTCATCGTGATTGCTGGGATATTCACCTTTATGCTGAGTGTGATGCTCAACAGCATTTTTTTCTATTATTTAAAGCTGCCCATCTTGAGTCTTCCCTTTGTGATCGTCAGTTCCATTGCCTACTTAGCGGCTTACCGCTATAGCAACCTCTACGTCACTGGGCTTTACGCCCACGGAGAAACGTTATCACTTGATTTGCCGTTTTGGTTAGAAGGGTTTTTCGTTTCATTAGGGGCAATCCTATTTTCGCCAAATGTGCTGGCGGGTATGCTGTTTGCGGTAGTGATCTTGCTTGCGTCCAGAATCCTCTTTTTACTGGCCGTGTTTGGGTTCTACTTGGGGGCGACGATTACGGGATTGATGGAAGGCGCGATGGTTTCGGCCTTTTTGCAAATCTATAATTTCAACTTTATTCTGATTGCCATTGCAATAGGTGGTGTCTATTTAGTGCCTTCACCCAAGAGTTACCTTATCGCAGGCATCGCTGTGGCGGTTGCTACTATGCTGTTGGATGCGATCCATATTTTTTGGGCCAACTACGGGATTCCCGCTTTTACCCTGCCATTTAATGTCGTCACGTTGACCTTTCTCTATGTGCTGGGGCTGGTGGGTTTTCCCTTAGTAGCACTAGCTGTGCGGCACACGCCGGAGGAAACGTTGGACGAATACATCAGCAATATACATCGTTTTCGGGGCAGCTTTCGCAAACTAACCCTGCCATTTTCTGGATATTGGACTGTGTGGCAGGGATTTAACGGCACTTGGACTCATCAAGGCAGTTGGCAATATGCTTATGACTTTGTGATCGACAAAGAAGGAAAAACCTACCGTAGCGAAGGTACCCGTTTGGAAGACTATTATGCTTTTAGGAAACCGGTGCTTTCTCCCTGTAAGGGTAGGATTATCAAAGTTATTTCCAATTTGCCTGATAACCAGCCCGGCGTGGTAGATAAGACCAACAATTGGGGCAACCTCGTCCTTATTGACACCACACTCGGTTATTTCGTTGAATTGTCCCACTTTGCTCAAAATACCATTCGGGTCAAAGAAGGAGAGTGGGTGGAGACTTGTGCTAACTTAGGACTCTGTGGCAATTCAGGTTATTCACCGCAGCCTCACATCCATGTACAGGTACAAGCCACTGCCCAACTTGGTGCAGTGACACTTCCCTTCAGTTTTCACGGTTATCTAGAAGCGGAGTGCTTCGTGGCCAACGATTTGCCCCAAGAAAAAAGTCGTGTCCAACCGATCTGTGCAACTCGGACAATGGATTTCCAAACAGCCTTTATCTTAGAACAACAATTTACCTTTAAAGCACTGCAAGGAAATCAACTCGTCAAAACGGTAACGTTGTCTGTCCGCATGGCTATTGGTGGCGAAACCTACTTCGATTCTGGCAAAGGCAAACTCTTTTTTGCCAAAGACGAACACAGTTTCTACTTTTACCGTTTGGAAGGCAACGATCCATGGCTATCGCTGATCTTTGCAGCCCTGCCACGCTTGCCGCTTGTCTATCGCCAAGGTATGACGTGGGAAGATGTGCCACCCGTGTCAACTATCAGCTTTGGCTGGCAGAGACAGTTGTATCACTTAGCCAGAGCCTTTTACCATCGCATCGGTCAAGTTCATTACAAGGCTCATTGGAAAGCCGAAGGCCTCATCGCAGGGACACTGCAAAGCGGGTTTAGACACCAAGACTTACCGCTGGAAGTGGTTTTGCATAGCAGCTTAGGTTTTTCACAGTTTCGTGTTGGCGAACGATGTTTAGAACGTCAAGAGGAAAAATGATGAAAACCAAGTTGTTTCTGGGAACGGTATTGTTGATTCTTACCAGTACTGTCGTTGCCCAGCAGGGAAACGAACTTTTGATCTACTATGCGCCCATTGACTACCGTGATTCCACTTACCGGGATGAAGGAAAAATCACTGGTATTTACGGCGCGTTTCGTCCCGAACCGGGGTATGTGTGGGAAGGCGCGGTAGAAAATATCAATCTCAGTTACCAATCGCTAGATGATTTAGACCAAACAGATATCACTTTGGCGTTTACCCGTCAAAAACAAAATCGCCATGCCTATCGGATGGGCTTCCATAGTATATCCACCACCCACATTGAGACTGATAGTAGTGTTACCTGGTTTGCCGGCTTTAACCGCTATCACCCTTATGATGATCTTTACGGTGGCACACTTTATTATACCCGCCACCCAGATAGCGATCGGCAAGTCTGGCAATTTGTCCCCAAAGTACAAAAATACTTGGGAGATATCATTACCACCGGCACTTTTTTAATAGAGGGTAAGCTCAACCTGATTAACGTGCTTGAAGAGGGCAATAGTGATACCTATTTCTCCGCTGAAGGGGATATAACATGGTATTACCGCTCATTCCAGTTGATGGTTGGTGCTTGGGCGGGTGAACAAATCTATGCGGTTCGCAATGACGGGTTTACTGTCTATAATTTACCGTATAAACACACCGGTGGGTTTAAATTTCAAGCCGGTTATGCAGTGACGAATAATACTAGCATCAAGCTAGGTATCGCACAGGAACTGGTGACAGAAACCGATGGCGTTAAATCGGATGTGACGATTTATATGTTATCATTGGGCTACACATTTTAGAAGGTACATTATGAGAAGACTTTTTGCCTTATTATTATTACTTTTGGGAACCTCGGTTCTAGCAGACGAGAATGCTTGGATCCAAGAGGCTTATCACAAAGCTGCTATCCACGAACAGATCGAAAATTACAGCAACGCCATCAAGTCCATTTTGCCGGTGCTACGGGCCTATCCCAGTGGATATACGGTTAATTTACGGCTGGGTTGGTTCTACTATTTGATGGGGCATTACGCTAACAGCATTGCTCACTATAATGTGGCGATCAAAATGGCACCCAGTGCCATAGAACCGAAAATTGGCCTGTTGTTACCCCAATTAGCTCAAGAACGTTACTCAGAAGTGGAACAAACCGCTTATAAAATCCTCAAGAGCGACTTCTACAGCTACTACGGCAACTTGCGGTTGAGTGTTGCGTTGCGGAAACTGAAGAAAACCGAGTTGGCACTCAAGGTGGTGAATAAAATGCTGATCCTGTATCCCACCGATGTGACTTTTCTGGTCGAGATGGGATTGTTGTATCAACAAAGTGGGGAAAAAGAGAAAGCGAAGGCGGTGTTTAAAAATGTGATAATACTTGACGCTGAAAACGTGACGGCCAAAACTTATCTTGACAAGTAGTGCCGAAGCCGATTAGCTGAATCATTTCAGTTATAAACCTTCGAGGTTTTGGAAACCTCGAAGGTTTGGTCCTAAATATTTCTTTTTTTAATGAGGTGTTTTATGATGAATTGCGTGATTAAAACCAGGCGTATTTTTTTGTTGGGTGTGATTGTTTTCTTCGGACTATTTTCTGTCCGTGCCATAGAGGCTGCCACTATTAGTGGTCAAGTCAATTTTTTTGACTCTAACTCTGGCATGAGTGGCGTGTCGGTTTATGCTTATGACACGTCATGGCAATTAGCGGCCGAAACGACCACGAATGCAGCCGGCCAGTATAGCCTGACTACCTTGGATGGTTATTATTATTTGTACGCCTACAAGGTGGGGTATGTGTCGAAATATTATAGCGTCTATAGCCAAGCTTATGCTTATGATTTGGCGACTGCTGTTGAGAGTTCAGCGACGGATATTAACCTGACGCTTGCGACGGGAGGATCCATACTGGGGAACGTGACCGATGGTAAAACCGGCAATGTTGTGTCTGGGCTGGTTGTGATGGTATATGACACTAATTCCTACCAAGTGAGCTGGAATTATACCGATGATGAGGGCAATTATACGTTTACCCTTGATCCCGGCTCATACTACCTTAGAACCTTTGATGCCACCGGTTATTATGTCAACCAGTATCCTGATGGCACTGCCAGTATACAAGAGGTATCGCCCCAACAATTGTCGAGTGGGCAACAGTTGACGGGTGTTGATTTTGCCGTTCAAAGATCAGATGTAGCGGTGTTTACCGATCAAGCCAGCTACACAGTAGGCGATGCGGTCAGTTTGTATGTGAGTTTGGTGGAAAGTACAACGTCAGTGGACGCTTATATCGTCATCGCCTTTCCTGACGGCACTTTCAAGTCCGTTAAGGATGATATGTCCTTATCCAATAACTATGAACTGGTACCCGTAGTTTCTAATTTTACCCCGGTTGATATATCGCCGGCACTGAACTTACTGAGTTTGGACACCACCGGTTGGACAGCAGGTTCTTATGGGATTTATGTCACATTGGCTTATGCTGGCTACTATCCGGGTTATTCCTCTAATCAGTACCTGGTTAATTACAATATTTTTTATCTTTATTGAGGCGATAACTACAAGGATTGTTTATAAGAAAGGATTTTTCGTAATAACAACAACAAATAATAACTACAAGGATTGTTTGTAAGAAAGGATTTTTCGTAATAACAACAACAAATACTACAAGGATTGTTTGTAAGAAAGGATTTTTCG
>QNER01000385.1 GCA_003646175.1 Candidatus Parabeggiatoa sp. nov. 1 | reverse complement strand
GCGATCTTTTTGGACTAAAAAAAATACGCCGACTTGGATATTGAGATAAGCGGCAAGGTAGTTGAGAATATTTTGGGTTAAGACGATGAGCGTCTGTTCACCGCGCATTCTCTCATTCAATTCGGTCTGCCCCGTTTTGAGCCAATCTTGTGTGGCATTCTTCCTGGTTGTCTCTGCCAGCTTGGCGGAAGCCCTTTCCAGGACATGCTTGATTTGGACGAAGTCCCCTTGATATTCACCTCTAGGTCTGACATCTAGGCGACCTTCCGCTAATCCTTGAGAAACCTGAACAATATCCTCAATCACCTGCCATAAGTTAGACAAAGCGGTTTCTTGGGCATTTTTAATTTGGATAAAGGCGCCCCGATATTCAGCCTGATGCGTGACGCGCAAATTGCCTTGGGCTAATTCCTGAGAAACTCTAACAATGTCCTCAAAGACCTGCCGTCGGCCAGAAAAAGCCATTTCTAGGGCATTTTTAATTTGAATGAAATCTCCCCGATATTCAGCCTGATGCGTGACGTACAAATTGCCTTCCGCCAATCCCTGAGACACTTGGACAATGTCTTCGATGACCCGCCGTAGTTCAGATAGAGTCATTTCTAGGGTATTTTTGATTATCAAGAAGTCCCCCTTATATTCAGTTTTGGGCGTCACTTGCAGATTGCCTTGAGCTAATCCTTGAGATATCTGGACAATGTCTTCAATCACCAATCGCAAGTTGGCAATCATCTGTCGGAAAGCGTGGGCCATGACACCGATCTCATCTTGGTTTTTGACTTCAACAGTCAGATTCATGTCACCATCAGCTAACCGGCAGGCAATATCAGTCATCGCCTGTATCGGTTTAGCTATGGAATTGCTAAAAAATAAAGCAAAACCCAGCACGATCACAGTGCCAATACTGATGATGATCAACATCAAAAGCAGCATTTGTTGGGCCGCGGCAAAGGCTTCTGCTTGGTCAATCTTGGCATCCAACGACCATCTGACACCAGAGATATTGAGTGGTGTATGGGCAATAATGGTTGGCTTACCACGATAATCAATAATGGTTTTTACGCCGGTTTCTCCTGCGGCCGAAGCGCGAGTGGCTTCAGTATCCACCTTACGTTTTAAGAGGGTACTTTCCTCGTAAAAACGCGAGTCTGAACGCAGGAAAAAGTCATCAGAACAGATCAGAATAGTTTCGCCCGTTGCGCCTAAGCCGGTATGTTCTTGCATGATGGCATTGATCCGATCGGTCGGCAGTTGAAAGATCAAGACACCCATCAGTTTTGTGCCGTCAAAAATGGGCGAGGCTATAAATGAAGCCGCTTTTTTAGAAGGTTCGTAATAGGCAAAATCTTCCAACTTCGTGAAGTGACGAGTGGCAATGACCGATTTTCGGAAAACTTGTCCAATATTGGTGTCTGCATAAGGCCCCTTTTCCAGAGAGGTGCCAAAATCATCTTCTTTCACCACGCTGTAGAGGATGTTCGCAGAGTGTGGTTCCACTATGAAAATATCAGAGTAACCATAAATTTCTTTGAATGCTTTGAACATGGGGTGGTACTGTGCGTGAGCGACACTGTAGGCACTGTCATTGTCCGCACTCAGTAAATCTGGCTTGCCCAGATATTGGGGGCGATAGTGATTATTCATCACCCCCAACTCGTCCGTGCTAAAAACCTTCATATCAGTATGGATGGCCTTTTCAAAAGCGCGTATGGCAGCGACGGTGAACGGATTTTGAGATAGGACGTTCACATCGTCTAGGGATGCCTTGAAATAATTTTCGATCCGCTTGGCCTTAATGTCGCGCACAGCAATCAGTTTATTGATAACTTCGGCCTTTAACGCATTTTGGGCCTGAGTATAAGTCAGTAATCCCACTGTGATGGACGGGATAAGTGAGATGGCCAGAAACAACAAAATCAGTTTGCCCCGTAGTGAACGGAAAAAACTAATGCGTGCTGAATCAGGCTGATAAGAAGAGTGTCTATTTATCATTTATGATTATCCTTTTGCGGTAACGTCTTTTGGTTGTAGGAGGTGGTGGGCAATAAAAACACATTGGGTGGCTACACCTTTACATCAAATGAAGGTCACACTCAATAAATATACGATATTTATATATAAAATAAATGGGTTTAAAGGAATTTGTTAGTCCCTATATGCGCCAATGGGACAATCCAACCAGGGGCGTTGCCCCTGGTGGGGTACATTACCTAGGCCTCAAGAGTTTAACTTGGGCGCAGATAAGCGAGTAGCCCACCATTATCGTAGGACGACTCCTCTGGTAAAATTTGGGTACTCAGAACTCAATAATCAAGTTTTTTTGAGCTACCCTTCTAAGCCGTGGCACTTTTGGAGCCATTGTTCCCGCGAACGTGGGCATCCAGAAAAGTTATGGGTTTCGTTCCTACCGTTTTTGAAAAACATCAGGGAATGAAGTCAATCTGTTGTACTATGTTAATCTATTGTACTAAGATATTATGAATTTTTGCCCCACCGAGCAAAGTCCTTTTCTTGCCCACCTACACCATAAATTTTCAGGTATTATGAATTTTTGGCACTGGGGTCGTTGAATGGGATTGATTCAAATCGGTAAACGACTTTAAGGGCAACCATAAAGGATTGCCCCTACAAACAATCACGGAACAATGGGGCAATCCCCCGCGCCCTTGTGTGAAGCATTCCCATTTAATGACCCCAGTGCCGAATTTTTTGCCCACCGAGCAAGGTACTTTTCTTGCCCACCTTCTAGGTGGGCAACAAAAGCCCTCACCACCCTACACCATAAATTTTCATATATATATATTATGAATCTTTTGCCCACCGAGCAAGGTCCGTATCGATCCGACCGAGAAGGTGGGCAACAAAAGCCCTCACCACCCTACACCATAAATTTTCATATATATATATTATGAATCTTTTG
Organism: Candidatus Parabeggiatoa sp. nov. 1; assembly: GCA_003646175.1. Lineage (GTDB taxonomy): Bacteria > Pseudomonadota > Gammaproteobacteria > Beggiatoales > Beggiatoaceae > Parabeggiatoa. The sequence continues at coordinate 4,271 of QNER01000385.1, read as the reverse complement.
CCCACCGAGCAAGGTCCGTATCGATCCCACCGAGAAGGTGGGCTTTGTAAAGAAGTTGGTGGGCACAAAATGCCTGAAAATTTTTAGCGAAGGTACTTATGTTCAATATCACCTGACGGAACACGCTTTGCGGTTAATACCAAGATAATCGCAGCACTTGATCTGGCTGATGCATACGCCTGAAAGTATTGCTCGCATTATTGGTACCATTGTGGAAAAAATTGATCTTAACATGGCAGAAGTGGTGACTCGCTTTTTGTTTAAGGTGGCATGGCAAACCTAAAATAAGCAACACTTCGACACAGCTTATCACTTTTTCTTTAATGTTTTAGACACGCTTATCGGTGCAACAGGCACTTGAGTTTAATGATACCATTAGAACACTGGATACCTGCAGGCACAGTCAGGAATTTGTAGCACGTTCAATCGATATCAACCGACTCAATCAGTCCAGGTAGTTACACTGGCTATATTAATTTCGCAACGCCCCTGGCTGTTCTTGCACAACCAAAATTTTTATCGTGCGTGCCATTAGCTCATGGCGGTTTTCGTATAAAACTCGAGGTTCAAGTTTTTGGAACCTATCAACCAGGGTAGTTACACTGGCTATATTAATATAGCCCCGTTGGGGCTAGGTAGGTTTTAAGCCCCTTTGGTGCGTATTATTAAAGCCAGTGTAACTACCCTGGTTAATATAATATATTATTAAAGCCAGGGGTAACGCCCCTGGTTAATAGGGGCAACACAACCCAACGCCAAAAACTTGAACCTCGTATAAAACGGATTTATAACAACAAGTAGTACAACTTTCAGATAAAACGGATTTTTGGTTTGATAACTGATAACTGAAAAGGATTCAATTACCCATTATCCATTACCAGACAACTGATAAACAGGCGCATATTATGAACTTTTTTAACAATCTCAAAGTGGGTAAAAAAATTCTTACTGGCTACATTGCAATATCAATCCTAATGGGCGGTATGGCAGCCGTGCAGTTACTCAGCCTGAACGAACTGATGAATGATTTTACCTTCTTGGTTGAACATGATCTGCCAGTGCTGGCTAATGCCCACCGGTTGGAAAAATTGGTTGTGGATATGGAAACCGGTGAACGCGGTTTTCTTATCACCGGCAAGGATGAATTTCTTGAGCCTTACCATAATGCGCTGGCCAAATTTGATAGGCTACTTGAAACCGAAAAAAAATTGGTCAGCGACAATCCGTCCCAAGTCGCCGTGCTGGACAAAATCAGAGAACTCCACAATAAGTGGATTCAACAGGCCGCACTGCCGGAAATTGCCAAGCGGCGCGAGGCTAACAAGGCCACCGTTACCGCAAACTACCTCCAAGAGGTGCTCAAGGGTGGTGTGGGCAAAGGCATTTTGGATCAATTACGTGGAGTGCTGGCGCAACTGGAAGCCAATTTGAGGGCGAAGGGCGACTTAGAGAGCATCATCCTGACCCTCAAGATTGCCAAAGCTATGGTTGATCAAGAGACTGGGCAACGTGGTTTCATCATCACCGGCGAAGACAGCTTTCTTGAACCCTATCGTGATGGTAAAGCACAACTGGCCGCTGATATCGCAGCCCTGCGTTCTCGACTGGCTAAGGACTCGGATAACCTGGCATTGTTAAGCCAAGTTGACTCGCTGTCGGCTAAGTGGATAGAAAAAGCGGCCAAACCGGAGATCGATGCCCGGCGGGCGATGAACGCCAACCCGATAACAGTAGCTGATATGTCAACCTTGATTCAAGCCGGAACTGGCAAGCGTATCCTAGATGCGATGCGTACCCAATTTGAGACTTTTCTCCAGATCGAGAATCAATTGAATGCTCAACGATTCGATGAGGCTAAACAAGAGGTTGTGTATGTGCGTATCCTGATTGTGCTTTTGATTTTGGGCACCATCATCAGTGGTTTAGTGCTGGCTTTCTTCATTGCACGCAGCATCACACGCCCATTGGCGAAAATGACTGAAATGGCTAACCAAATGCGTGCTGGAAACATGAATCAAATGGTTGATGTGAAAAGCCATGACGAAATGAGCAATATCATTATTCGTCGAGATGAAATGGGGGATATTGGGCGGGCTTATGATGCTTTAGCCGGTTATTTTAAAACCGTGATTGAGGATATTGTCCAAGTTTCTCAGGGATTAGCGGCGGGTAACCTGCGTGTCATGCCACAGGCGGAATACAAAGGAGATTTTGTCCAGATCAAACAGGCTCAAGAAACGGCTTTGTCTGATCTACAACAGGTCGTTGAGGACATTGTTCAAGTTTCTGAGGGGTTAGCCGTAGGCAATCTGCGCGTCGTACCCAAGGCTGAATATAGAGGGGACTTCGTCCAAATCAAAAATGCGTTACAAACAGCCTTGTCTGATCTCTGGCAAGTCATTGAAGACATAGTCCAAGTCTCCCAAGGATTAGCAGAAGGCGGCCTGCACATTATCCCTCAGGCCGAATATCGGGGCAACTTTATACAAATCAAGACTGCCTTAGAGGCGGCTACGGCCAACTTGGCTGAAGCAAGGGCTAACAATACCATGCAAGATTGGCTAAAAACCGGGCAAACGCGCTTAAATGAGGAATTGAGAGGCGAACAAGATGTGGCCATGTTGGCTAAGAATGCCATTGATTTTTTGACGACTTACCTAGAAGCTCAAGTGGGATTATTTTATCTGGTTTATCAATTTGAACCTGAGAAGCCATATTTGAAAATGATAGCCAGTTACGCTTATACCCCAAATGACAATCGGCCCAATACCTTCTTTTTCGGTGACGGCTTGGTTGGACAAGCGGCTCTGAAAAAACAAACGCTCTGTTGTGCCCACGCCCCAGAGGAATATACCCACGTTATTCGTTCGGGCCTGTCAAATACCATACCTCGCCATGTGATCATCATCCCATTTTTGTATGAAAAATCGGTAAAAGGTATTATTGAACTTGGCTTTTTCGAGACACCGACGACAATTCAACAGACATTTATTGAACAAGTCATGCCAATCATTGGCATCGCTGTCAATACCGCCGATTCTCGCGCTAAGATGCAAGAACTGCTGCAACAAAGCCAGATTCAGACTGAAGAGTTACAATCACAACAGGAGGAACTACGACAAACCAATGAAGAACTGCAAAGTCAGTCAGAAGAATTACAAGTCCAGCAAGAAGAACTGCATCAGTCTAATGACGAACTTCAAGAGCGCACCCAAGAGCTAGAGCAACAAAAAGAGGCCCTCGGCGAAAAAAACTTGAGTTTGAAAAAGGCCCAACAAGTCGTTGAAGCCAAAGCCAAAGAACTGGAACTGGCCAGCAAGTATAAATCTGAATTTCTGGCCAATATGTCCCATGAATTGCGAACGCCGTTAAACAGTTTATTGATTCTGTCACAATTGCTGTGTGACAACAAATCGGGCCATTTAACCGATAAAGAAATGAAATATGCACAAACCATTCACAGTGCTGGCTCCGATTTGTTGACACTTATCAACGAAATCTTAGATTTATCCAAGGTGGAAGCCGGTAAAATTGAAGTCCATCTTGAGGACATGCTGCTGGTGAGCTTGGTGGAGACAGTGGAACAAAAATTCCGCCCGGTTGCTAACGATAAAAAGTTAGCTTTCCTGATCACCGTTGCGAACGATTTGCCAGCCGTGTTGCGGACAGATGCTCAGCGGCTCCAACAAATCATCAACAATTTACTCTCCAATGCCTTTAAATTTACTCGTCTGGGCGAAATCAAGCTGACGATACAGCGTTGTTCCTTGAGCAACGAAGATGTGTCTATCATGGGGCTTGAACCGAACCAAACCATGGCGTTCAGCGTCACAGACACTGGCATAGGCATTCCCAAGGACAAACAACAATTGATATTTCAAGCTTTCCAACAAGCGAATGGCAGCACCAGCCGTAGCTATGGGGGAACCGGGCTCGGCTTATCCATCTCTCGCCAATTAGCTCGACTGCTGGGTGGCGAACTGAAATTAGAGAGTGAAGAGGGTAAAGGCAGTACTTTCACGCTTTATCTGCCGGAAACTTCGCGTTCAGAAGTCCAGAAATCCACCGAAAATAGCCAAGCCCAAGTCCCTTCCCAAACCGAGAAAACCCTGACAGTTATCCCTGCTACACCGGTGGCAAAAGTGCCAGCGGACATCACGGATGATAGAGCAACACTCCAACCAGCGGATAAATCTCTGTTAATGATTGAAGATGACCGAAAATTCTCCGGCATCCTGATGGAACTGGCACGAGAAAGAGGCTTTAAATGC
>QNER01000384.1 GCA_003646175.1 Candidatus Parabeggiatoa sp. nov. 1 | reverse complement strand
CCCAGGGCAGCGCCCTGGGAACTCAGCCCTGAAAGGGCGCTTTATTAAAGCCCAGGGCAGCGCCCTGGGAACTCAGCCCTGAAAGGGCGCTTTATTAAAGCCCAGGGCAGCGCCCTGGGAACTTTTTACGTGATTTCAGCCTTAAATATCAACAATTTAAAAAAATAATTCAATGTATCAATATGTTATAAATAGACTCTATGTTATCAATACGTTAAAAAAACGGCCGTTGCATTTTGATAAATACTCATGTTGAAAGCGCATTATTAACCATGACATTCATAGATTAAAAAATATTGATAAATCAATTAGTTAAAAATAAGTCTCTGAATTTATTTCGTCATTTTTGTAAGTCATTGAAAAATAAAGTCGAACTCAAGTTTTTAGTCATATCAACGTTTCTTGATGGGTTCAATATCGAGAAAATCAAGTCCATAAAAACTGAACACTTTTCAAAGTGAGCGTTTTTTGGGCTCAAAAAACTTTCGCTTTGAAATTTTTGAACTATTAGTTTTTCATATAAATAATTTCAGTTAGAAACCTTCAAGGTTTTGGAAACCTTGAAGGTTTTGCCCTAAATATTTTTCTGAACGTCTATAAACCTGACAGTTCTTTAAAACCTGTCAGGTTTGGCTTAAGGTTTCATTGCATCCCGCACGCTTTTTTTAGGTATGATTAGAAGAAAAGGCTGGCAATCCCCATTGTTCTGGTACAAATTCTTCTAAAGAATTGAGTATCTGATCCGCGCCTTGACAGAAAGTTTTGTCTAGCCTGGGATCAGGAACAGCCACAACAGACATCTTTGCAGCAATTGCCGCTTCTATGCCCGCTGGGGAATCTTCAAAAACTAAACAGTTGGGAGGCGAACCTTGTAATGCTTGCGCGGCGGCTAGGAAAATGTCCGGTGCCGGTTTACCCTGCTTCACAGCTTCGCCAGTGAAGATAACATCAAAAAGACTAAACCAATCTTTATGATGGGTGGTTTTGAGATGAAACGTGTGTTGAGTGCTGCTTGTTGCCAGTGCTTGCGGGATTCCTTGCTGTTTGAAATGTTGAATTAAGCGCACTGCGCCGGGCAGCGGCTGAGCTGAAGGAAATAACTGTTCTAACTTTGACGTTCTTTCTGCTAAATATGCCTCTGGGGTAATCGGTAAATCCAGTGATTTTACCCATATACGCGCAGAGTCAATAGACTTTTTGCCCATCGTTTGAGATTTAATTGCCCAGTCGAATTGTTTGCCATATTTTTGTGCAATGGCTTGATTCACTTGGGTGTAAAACGGTTCGGTGTCAAGAAGTACACCATCCATGTCATAAATAATATGAGTGATTTTTTTAAAACTCATTGGAATGAGCCTCGTTTTTGGCAGCTTGTGAAGGCTGCGTGTATTGGGCTCAGAAAAAGGAGTCCAATCGTCGCGACGATTTTAGTTTGGCAAACCCAAGCTAAAGCTTGGACTCCGGCCAAAATAACTAGGATAAAAGTTATTCATAATTTTTATCATTGATATAAATAAGTACTGAAGCACAAATTTTCAGGTATTTTGTACCCACCAAAGTCTTTTTCTTGCCCACCATCTTGCCTACCATCTCGGTGGGCAACAAAAAGACGTTACTCGGTGGGCAAAAATTCAAATTCATAATACCAGAAAATTTATGGTTCAATACTTATAGTATTTTCCGATTGAGTGAAATACAAAGCAATAACGTTCTATATAAACAACGCCTCAACCCCTATCGGGGTTTTCAGGCTAAAGTACTTTGAGCTAAACTTTAGCCTTTCAGGCAAATGTTTTTGCGTGCAAAAACTTTTGCCTGAAAATGTGAATAGCCTTAAGGAAACCTGGGGGGAAAAAAATAACCTAGAGCCTGGGGATTTATCCCCAGGCTAAAAGCTCAAGTCTGCTAAAGCAGACTAACCCCCCAGGTTTAGTTTTCCTAGTGCCCTTTAGGGTACTTGAGCTGAGGTGGTATGGGGATTTCTGCTTTCGTGCACTAGGTTTGGCCTTTTTTTGTATTTAACCAAATCGGAAAACACTATAAAATGGCAAATTGCGCACGAAGAAAGTAGTCATGTAGATTAGCGCAAGGTAATCCACCAAGATGTTATCCTCCCCAACTGTAGATTACGCTAACCATCTACTGTTAAAAAGTAAAATGAACAATTAAAAGTATTTGAATGACATGCAATAATCCGGCTAAAGCCACTTCCATCTCCTTTATAACCCTCCCAATCTTCGTACATTAGATTGAAACAATTATAAACTTTTCTGGATGAACACTAATCTAGCCATTGAATATCAAATGAAACACCGAGCAAGCGTTCCAAACTGAGGACTATCACCGTATTACCGATGAAACTATGGCTTGACTTTTTGCGAATGTCTCCTATTTCTAAGCCAATTTTCACCCCTTTGACCTCTACAAAACGAGTGACTTTGGCAACATAGTCATGGCTGGCTTTAATATGACTTTCTAACTGTATTTCCTCAGAAAAATCCCAACACACGATGCGATTAACAATTGACAATGGGTGATTAAATTCATCCTCAAGTGAAAACCAATATTTGTACTCTAACGGTATCAAATTGTCTCTCTCGAATTCTTTGTCCTCATCATCAACCGCAATAGCATCAATACCGACACCGGAAAAAGTGAGTGGCCTTTTCCAGAGATAAGACAGTTTGTGAGTTGGCAGAATAATGTGAGAAAAAAGCGTATATAACGCACCAACAAAATGTTCTTCACCCGGGATAGGGGTAACAAACCATCGTCCTTTCAGGGAGTTAACCCGATTAATGTGAAAACGCTTACGTTCTTCAGTATCTATGATACCGTCTTTCTTTCGATCAAGATTTTTTATCGCGGTGTTTTCATCATGATCTGTTGTTTCACGATTTAATCTTTGCAGCAACTCCTTCAGAATGTGGTTTTTTTTCTGCAACACATCTTGCAAAAAATCTCTTATGTAAGTTAGAAAGTTGGTATTAGATAATAAGTACTTCGATTTTTCCGCCAGTTGATTGCGGCTGGTAATGAGTTCAAAGTCACCATCAATGACAAACGTAAAATGATCAGTGCCATTTTTCAGGATCGAAAAATCACTAAGAATTTGATTATCAAATAACTTATTATAAGAGCATATCTTTACACCATAAGAAGATAGACACACCCCTTGTTGAGATGAGAGGGTAATTCCACTTCGACTACCCCCTTGTCGCCCTAATTGTGGATAACCATCCAAAGCTCTTCTTTTACCATCAATAGCAAAGATCAGCGTGTAGACTTGCCCATCAAATTTAAAAGTCGTGGCATGTCTTGAATAAAAACTTGCCGAGCGCAACTGGTTTACCTGATTTGGAGAGGCCAGTTGTTTATCAGCATTTATGACATCGAGATAAGGCCATCCTCTAAATACATCAGCTAACCGCCACAAACTGTTTTCTTTTGAAGTCATCCACATCCAAACCTTCAAAGTACAGTTCGGCTGTTTAAAATTGGAAAGGACACTGTTTACCTCACGAGGCGAAAAACCCTGCTGTGTTTTTATCAGTCTCGTATCACCATGCGCAGTATAAAAGCGAATATAATTATAGAGATACGAGTTCACTGGCAATGATTCGACAGAAAAGTATTTCTCATATTCAGTGGCTTCAAAGCCTTCAATAACTATCATCGTTCCTTTTTTAAAGGACGACTTGAAAAAATCATTATTTAAATGATTAAGGACTGATTTTGTGCGTTTATCGGGATTAAATAGAAATTTTTGTAGTATTTTTTCTGGCGAAATAGACGTTTTTGGGGTTAGATCATATTCAGAATTTAAAACGCTTTTGGGATTCTCAATAGTGAGATAGCGCCATGAAGATTCTTTGGCACACCTTGTAATTAAAGCAAACCGGCTGGAAGCAAAACATAACTTAGAACCTTGACACTTATATCCGATTTGTTCACCTCTGGTTTTAGTGCCAAAACCAATGGAAAAAAAAGCCACATAAGGTGAGGCTTCAGTTTCAGTATTGCCCGCCATAGATAAACCGATACCATCATCAAAGAAAATTAACCCTTTTTTCTCAAGTAACGGAAAAACTAAAATGTTCTTTGCATCAGCATCATAAGAATTTGAAACCAACTCACGCACCAATTCGCATGGTGATTCTCGGTTTACCGATATTTCTTGTAACGTGTGCTGAAAAGATTGTTTTGGGGTAAGCATAATTTCTACCAAATTAATTTATTTAATTCACAATGGATGACATTATTCCATATTTTTGGCTTTTTATAGCAAATAAATTGCTTCAGTATGATCAATGGTTGGCAAAGTTTTATAATCATCGTGCTGTTGCAATTGTGTATTTTCGCTAACAAATTTATTTATCAATTTGGTTTTAAAAGAATTTTAGAATATGAGTCAGGTAAGGTGGATGACGCTATCGCTAATACACCCTACAAAAACACAAAAACGACAAAAATGACAAAAACGAGTACGCGAAAACCGAAATTCTCATACCACTATATAATAGGTCAGTAGGCTTTAGCCTACTTGAGCTTTTAGCCTGGGGATTTATCCCCAGGCTTTTCAGCCCGATGTAGGTTGTTGATTTTAAGTGGATTTAAGGTTCAAACGTGTTACCTATTTTCATGGATATGAATGGTGGGCAAGCGGGCTGTAAGATTTGGGACAATGTTTGAGATCGTTCTGCCCGCTTACCCACCCTACGAGACTACGAGACTAAACAGGCCTTTTAGCCTGGGGATTTCCGCTTTCTTTCCTGTACTAGGATAAATTATAAAACGCTTCTTTCCCCGGATAAGTCACATCCATACCCAATTCTTCTTCTATACGAATTAATTGGTTGTATTTGGCAACGCGATCCGAACGCGACAGTGAGCCGGTTTTGATTTGCCCAGCAGAAGTGGCAACTGCCAAATCTGCAATGGTGCTGTCTTCGGTTTCGCCGGAGCGGTGGGAAATGACGGCGGTGTAACCGGCGCGTTTTGCCATTTCAATCGCAGCCAGTGTTTCGGTTACAGTACCGATTTGATTGAGTTTAATCAAAATCGAGTTGGCAATGCCTTTGTCAATGCCTTTTTTCAAAATGGCGGTGTTGGTGACAAATAAGTCATCGCCCACGATTTGCACTTTTTTGCCGAGTTTATCGGTGAGTATTTTCCAGCCATCCCAGTCGTTTTCAGCCATGCCGTCTTCAATGCTAATAATCGGGTATTTGTCTACCCATGCGGCAAGGTAGTCGGCGAATTGAGCGGAATCAAGTTTTTTGCCTTCCGAGGCTAGGTTATAAACCCCATTTTTGTAAAACTCTGAACTGGCAGCATCTAAACCTAACCAAATGTTTTTGCCGGCCTTAAAGCCCGCTTTTTCAATCGCTTGCAAAATTACCTCGATCGCGGCTTCATTAGACGATAAGTTAGGGGCAAAGCCGCCTTCATCGCCAACAGCGGTATTCATGCCTTGTTTTTTCAACACATCTTTTAAGGCATGAAACACTTCCGCGCCATAACGCACGGCTTCTTTCAGCGACGGCGCACCGGTGGGCAAAATCATAAATTCTTGTAAATCAACACTATTATCAGCATGTGCGCCACCGTTGATAATGTTCATCATCGGTACTGGCATTTGCATTTTCCCAGCACCGCCCAGATAACGATACAACGGTATTTCGAGTTCCTCAGCGGCTGCTTTGGCGGCAGCCATGGAGACGGCTAAAATAGCATTAGCCCCTAAATGGCCTTTATTGGCTTTGCCATCCAACAAGATCATTTCCCGATCAATTTGAGTCTGGGCTGTCACGTCCACACCGACTAAGGTGTCATTGATTTCCTCATTAATATGTTCAACCGCTTTTTGCACACCCTTGCCAAGATAGCGACTTTTATCCCCATCGCGCAATTCAATGGCTTCTCTGGAACCGGTGGATGCACCCGATGGCACGGCCGCACGTCCCATCGCACCTACCTCGGTGGTGACTTCCGCTTCAACGGTGGGATTACCGCGAGAATCAAGAATTTCACGAGCATGTATGCGAACGATTTCTGACATGTTTGTTTTCCTCTATTGCGATGAATTAAGTTAAGGTTCTTTGAAGTATCAGGTGAACTTGTATGATTATATCTAAAAATCGGTTCAAGTTCGCCATTAAAAAAGCCCCTTGGCTATTGAGCTGTGGGGCGTTTTTGTTATGCGAAACAATTGATTGCATGAATCAAAACATGATTACCCAATTTAGGATGATTCTAAGAATCAATTGTCTCAATCAGCTAGATTGCTGTTTTACTATAATTTTAATTTCGCACCAAAGGGGCTTTAAAACCTAGCCCCTTTGGTGCGTATTATTAAAGCCAGTGTAACTACCTGGAACTTAATTCTATCGTGCGTGCCATTAGCCCTAACGGGGCGTATTATCTGCGCCCGTGGCAACGCCCCTGGCTGGCTGGCACAACCAAAATTCGTGCCATTAGTGTAAACGGTTCTGTCAATCGGCTCAATGCCATCTTACCACTCACAAAATACGGGTTCATTACGAGATAAGCCATCACAATCGGCTGCATTGCCGTATCGCTAGCCAACAAGAGGGGCTTGATTATTGAAGAGCAGATAAACGCATCACAATCGGCTGCATTTACCGTTCTCAAACAAACGGATAGCTCTTTAGTAGTGTTCAAAAACAAACTATCACAATCGGCTGCATTTGCCGCTATCCGTTTAACCATTTATTACCAGACAATTCTTATCAATCAGTTACTTGAGCTAAAGCCCATTTTGCAATAATCTCCAATTTTTGGGTACCACCGTTTCTTTTATCATATTGCTGATTTTAAAGACATTTATCAAGTAATTTTCCGCTTTGCTTTATTTAGGGATTTTTTTGCTGATTTTTTTGGGCAACACGATTGAACATTAACAAACCTTATGCGATCACCATTATTTCAAAAGCCTCTGCTGGGCCTTTCAATTACATAACAAGCCCACAAGCGGTTACATTGCCATAACACGAAAATAACGGAAAAGCATAGTACACTGAACAATTAGTCAATGTCAATCCAAAAAAAGAAATTTCAGTCCCACACCTATTTTTATTCGTTTATTTCTGGGATTAGCTGTACTAAATTTCTTTGTACAGGACAAAAAAGTGTTCAAGTTGTGATGCTATCGCTTTTTTTTGCGATAGTATCACTTTTAAGGTTT
>QNER01000383.1 GCA_003646175.1 Candidatus Parabeggiatoa sp. nov. 1 | reverse complement strand
AGGGTTATGGCATTTCCGTAATATTGTGTTATTTTTTAGTACACATTTCTACACTTTTAGACACTTTTTTGAAAGGAGGTGACGAGCAAATTAACCAAAAGTCCAATGATTTGGCAAACTTGAGCTATTTTCCATTATTATTAGAGGTTATAAAGATGAAAACCCACAAGTTCAAGATTTTTCTTGGGTTGGTGATTAGCCTGTCAGCGAGTTTACTTTATGCGCAAGCAAATATTGCATCGCTGCAACAACAGGTTGATAACAAATTAAGGCAGTCCTCAGCACCAGAAACGGTGACTCAGGTGATAGCAGAGGGTAACAATCCGGTGCTTGCCGCAGAAGTTGTTGCTAAAACGGTTCCTGATGCTGCTCCTGAGATTGCTGGGGCTGCCGCAAAAAAAGTACCTCCGGCTGCCCCTGATATTGCGGGCACGGTGGCACAAGTCGTTCCCAAAGCAGCCCCAGAGATTGCGGGTGCAGTCGCAAAAGAGGTTCCTAAAGCCGCGGCTAGAATTGCCAGCACAGTAGCGCAGGTAGTTCCTGAAGCGGCTGCCAAAATTGCTGGCACCGTTGCAAAAGCGCGAGTGCTGCGGCCAGAATTGCCAGCACAGTAGCGCAGGTTGTTCCTAAAGCAGCAGCCGGTAATGTCGCAAAAGTTGTCCCTAATGTTGCCCCAGTGATTGCGGGATATGTCGCAAAAGAGGTTCCAAAAACTGCCTATAAAATTGTGAGTGCTGCGGTACAAGCTGCCCCCAACGCGGTGGCTACATCAGAAGAAAGTTCATGTCCAAATTGTGAAGCTCCTGGTTCAAAACCACAATGTGGAACTCTGCCAAGTGCACTTCCAAAACCTACTGTCAGTCCATCGGCTAATCCGGGTGCGTGGACAACATACTATATGTTGTATGATAAATATACTGAAAGCCTTGATAAATTTAATGAATGCGAAGAGAAAAAAACGCTCTGGGAACACATAAAGGATATATACGATAAATGTAAGTCTGCTTGGGAATTGTGTAAGGGGCAGTTTTAAAAGTTTCGGATAGTGCCCCAATGGGTAGTGATGAAAATTTAAATCGCCTTGTGTCCCCAGTCGAAAGAAATTTTTACCACTACATTTTTACCACTACTCTTTGGGGCACTACCAACAGTTATTAGGTTCATTTTATGGTGACGATATACCCAAAACTCAAAGAAGGAAACGACAAATATCTTATGAAAAGCAGGGTAAAAAGCTTGAGCCTCAAGTTAAGGACAAAAAGAAAGTTGCAGATAGGCACATACTACCCACTCTCGTCCGTTTCTTTTAATAATCAGTTGCATGGGTTTAGCTTGTACAGGCATACCTCGTTCTATTGTAACAATTACAAGAGACTGTACTTTTCTAGGCAAACGATACCAATCAGTTAAGCCAATATCCACTACCACCTTTTGTACACTATGTTTCCAAGGAGCTAAACTTGCAGCGTGTTCAAGTGCCGCAAAAAATTGCATATCATATTGTTTCAAATGATGTTTCGTCATAGCAATATTGATCCATGTACGAGCATTCGTGGGCCTTTGTTTAGCTTCTTTCAAAAAATACTCTAGTGCATGTTGTAATAATCGATTACCCTGACTTGCATTAATTTTAGTAGCTCTCCAATCGTATATTTCTCCCATAAGCATTAATAAATCAGGATTGTTTGGTTCAAAACGTAGTGCCCGATATAGACTCGCTTGAATTAATATCAAATCTTCCATTTCTACGTTTTTTTTACCAATAACATGGCTGTTTGCCTGTATCAGGTAAAAATTTGCCATTCCCCATGAAGCAGAAATATAAATCAGATATATCAAACCCGCCATCAAACTCAGCGATACACTTGTTACCAAGCGCGAAGGCCGTTGGCGTTTTCGGTGGGTTCGAGTATTGGCACTCGGCAAATAACGCACCACCCACCCTAATCCCAAAATCAACATAAACGTGGCCGCATTGGCGGGGATTTGCAGGTTGAAATCGACAATGCTGTGTATCAGTAGTGCGGTAATCGCCATCAAAACGCCGAAAGCAATCCCTCGATTCAAGACATGACGGCGACGATACAGGGCTGACAGGACCACCGCGAGTGTCAACAACAGGGCAACCCCTAACAGCCACGCGCCAATCAAGCCCGTCTCGGCCGCAAATTCCAGATAATCATTATGTGCATGATCCCAAAAACCGGTGACATCCGCGCCTTGGTAACGGGGGAACGTCGTGTAATAGCTACCTAACCCAGAACCCGTCCAAAAATAATCCTGCCAGTATGGAATGGAATAGATATCGACTTCATCGCGCTTTTCCGTGGAGAAACGGGTTTGCTCCAAACGGTGTGCCACCTTCTCAACCCCAAACCACGCACCCACAATAAACAGATCAATCACAATCAAGCTGACTAACAAGATGACAGTGGCGCGGTTGGCTTGTTTGGATAACAGTAAAGTCAGCAACCCGGCAATCATCAGACTGGCAAAAAAGGCAGTGTTGCCCATCCGCGAATGCGTCAAAACCAATGCAATCACCATAATCACCAAAAACAGCCTTAACCGCATTTTGGCACTCAACAGCCAATCCAACAACCCCACCACGCGTTGGCGCCAAGTGCTGGGTGCTTTGCCATCCCCCAACTGGGCAATCAACAAACCAATCCCCACCGATAAACACATCACCAAATAACCGGCCAGATGATTCCGATTGATAAAAGTGCCGGTGGCGACTTCTCGGTAATACACTTTTTCATGGAAAAACCCATATTCCAATCCCGATAAGGTCATGACACTGCCATAAAAGGCTTGCGACACGCCACTGAATACCAACATCCAGGCCACCCAGCGCAAACGACGACGCGTATTGACAACCAGTAAAGTCAATGTAAACAGCAACACATAACTGAGACTTTTGAGCAAACCGACGGCGGTACTATGCGAATCAACCAACAGGGTAATATAGGTGGGATTGAAAAAGGCATACGCTTCAGCGGCTTGGGGAGACAGCCATTGAATCCAAGCATAAGGCAGCGGTGTACATTGGAAGGTGATATAAATCAGCCAGATCACCCAAATCACCAATATTGGAATCGCTTTATAGAACACCGGTGTGAGCTTATGTAGCCCGCGCAGATATTGCCCTACCCACAGCAATGCCAAACCAAATATCCAGACTTCCATCACGGCCCACGCCCAGCCATGGTTACTCCCATAAGGTAAAGGCAACCACACGATTAAAATCAATAGCCCAATAAAAGGAATCGAACGCCCCTGGCTGAAAACGGTGACAATGGGTTGACTGAGGGTGGATACCCGACGCTTAATCTGTGCGGTATGACTAGGGCTTCTTGGTTTTTTGGGGGGTTTGGTTAGGGGTTCAGCAACGGTAGGCGTTGTTTTCTGTAAAGGCGGTGTTGGCGGAATTTGCAAATCCGTCGCCGAACTTTTGTCTGGTTGGCGTTTTTTGAGGTGCGAGATTTCATTTTCCAACTGCTTGATGCGTGCGTGCAATTGCACAATGAGTTGCCCTTCCTGACTCGAATGGCTCTCTGGTGGGTTATTGCGGGTTTTGAGGCGCGATATTTCAGCTTCCAATTGGCGGATATAGTCTTGCAGTTGCAAAATGATTTGCAACAACTGCCGAACTGACGGTGTTTGTTCCGCCGCTGGAATTTCGGGTAGATTAAAAGAGGGTGTTTTCATACGGGTGCCTTTTCCCCAAAAAAAATACCATTATAAATCTATCCTGAGTATTTTGGTATAGCAAAATAAACAAATCAGCTCTTTTGGATTGATTATCCGTCATACAACTTCATACCGATAGAAATCGCAATCGGCGTTGCGGTAAAATTTGTGCGAACTCTTACTACAGCACACGACTGTAAACCTATTTTTTGTGCTTAAAAATCAGGTTCATCTTAAAATCCGTTTAATCTTGTTCATAAATTTGGCGTTAAGTTTGCCAGTGCCTTTTTAATCTTAACCAAATCATCGGGAAAATTAATCCTGAAAATCCTTAAATCCTGAAAATCCTGATTCAGACAATAAAAATAGTCGTGCAAGTTAACCTTGCACTCCTCCCTCGCTTTCTTTTCAAGTTTTTTCACCTCAAAGCGAACTGCAAGGGTTATATTTAAGAAAGGGTAAAGCCAAAAAGCACCTAAGTATTCTGGCATGTCCAAAGGTAACCTGAGCGTATTGCTTCTAGCAGAGCCGCTAATTGATCGATGCTAAGTACTGAAGCATAAATTTTCTGGTATTTTAATAGAAGGGCAACCATAAAGGATTGCCCCTACATGACACGATGGATAGTCTGGGCAATCTCTTGTGCTTGCCCTTTTGGTTATGACAAAATGAGATGCTGAGTAGTCCCCTTTATTGACCAAAGACAATAGCAAATCCCTCCTTCGTTTGATGCATTTTGTATCCAACCAATC
Source organism: Candidatus Parabeggiatoa sp. nov. 1 (assembly GCA_003646175.1). GTDB lineage: Bacteria > Pseudomonadota > Gammaproteobacteria > Beggiatoales > Beggiatoaceae > Parabeggiatoa. Next base: position 2,772 of record QNER01000383.1, on the reverse strand, counting down.
CTTGTTGTAGAGCATTTTGTTGTGCTTCTATATCGGTACTCGGTATGACTATGCTATCTTTTGGATTAAAGGATAATTCTTCTTCCAAGTTTTTATGAAGAATATATCTTAACTTATCTCCATATTTTATCTTGAGTTTTTTTATAATAAATCCCAATTGAAACACAATTCTCAAATTATAGAAATTCTTGGGAGAAACAGTTACACAAGCATGATGGTATTTGAGTGTTTTCATCACATTTAATGCTTGATAGTTCATCTTTAAAGCCAATGAATTTCCTCTATAGTCAGGATGAACGACTACCGTTTCTAAATGAGCCACTTGGCTGAGTATTTTTTCTGGAAAAGCAAGCTCAATTCCTAAATTGTCATCAAAGTGCCCAGGAAAGTATATGACACGAAAAGCAATCAATCTGTCTTTTACAATAATGCCAATTATTTTTCCGTGAGTTTTCAAACAACGTTGTATAAATTCTGCTGAATCGGATTGAAATATATTGCTATCCTTTAAGTCTTCAACAATCATTTCCTGAAGAGTCATTATGGACGACAAATAGCTGTCATCCAGAACAATCATATACCCCGTGATTTTATTTTTATTAGGGATATTTTGATATTTTTGTATTGTTACCACTTCTATACAGTTTTGCGGCGTTTTCATCATCATCTTCAATAAACATATACTTTTTCAATATACGGAGAAATCATCGCCCTTACTAAGGATTCGTATCTGAGAGAGAATTCAAGATGATCACCGATAGAAACGGATGTACTTGCATTGGTAATATCTATTACTGTGACATCCTGACTTGAACCAATAATTTCTACGCCTTCTTGCATACTTCTTAATCCATTTGTCAGTGTCGAAGCATACCCGAAATCAATAATGGCACGTTGTCGAAATCTGTTGTATTGGCCTTCATGATCTTTCTTGTTCTTTATTTCTAGTATTTCGCCTTTGAGTTTAAAGGTTTCCTGACTTAAACTAGGAATTTCTCGTTTAAGAGCGGGATCATATCCAAAAAAAATACCTTCACCTATTCGTAATTGATTAATTAAAAGGATTAAAACCGCTAACTACAAGGATTGTTTATAAAAAAGGATTTAAACCGCTAACTACAAGGATTGTTTATAAAAAAGGATTTAAACCGATAATTACACGGATTGCCTATAAAAAAGGATTAAAACCTATAACTACACGGATTGCCTATAAAAAAGGATTAAAACCGCTAACTACAAGGATTGTTTATAAAAAAGGATTAAAACCGGGTATAACTCAATACTCAAGTTTGTTTAAAAACGGGAGCACCGAATATAAGCACGATCTAATCCCTTATTATATACAATCCTTGTAGTTACCATTGCGGTATTAATAAAAAGTCTTTCCCGTGATTTTATGCGCGTTCCTAAAATCCATTATTATATATAATCCTTGTAGTTATGGTTTTCAGGACTAAAAACTAGCCTGAAAACCCATACACCAGTTCCAGAAACCCAATTTTTCAAAAAACTTGGGATAGAATCGGGGCGATTTTTGGATATTCCCTTATCTAATCCTTATAAGAGGGTTCATTCTGTATTTTTTTTAAGGGAAGCATAGTATTCACATACCCAATAGAATTCAAACCGCCAACCATAAGCAAAGACTGCGAACAATTTGATGTGATTTGGAGGTTTTGATGCAAGCACTATTTGTACGTTTATTGATGGGTTTACGATATTTTTCATAAACCCTCATTCCACAATAAGCCGTAAACATCATTCCAACTTCTAATAACATAAGTATCAATACGCTCGTTGTGATTTATCTGATTAATAACATTTACTTGGATGGTTCAATGTGGGTGGTCCTAAAAATATATCACCCACGTACTGATTTATAATGAATAAACGGATACTATCGGGAAAAGGGATAGCATCCGTAAAGTCAGTCTCTTACTCCCAATCTCGAATTATCTTCATTCCAACCCTTCCCGCCCATAAACATCTTCATAACGGACAATATCGTCTTCACCTAAATATCCCCCGGATTGCACTTCAATAATTTCTAAAGGCAACCTACCTGGGTTTTCCAAACGGTGCTTGACACCTAACGGAATATAAGTCGATTGGTTTTCCGTCAGGATAAAGGTTTCATCGCCGCGTGTAATCCGCGCCGTGCCTTTTACCACTACCCAATGTTCAGAACGGTGATAGTGCATTTGCAAAGAAAGACTACCCCCCGGGTTCACCGTGATATGTTTAACCTGAAAACGGCTTTCAGCGTCGATACTTTCATAGTTGCCCCACGGACGGTAGACTTTTCGATGTAAGTTTGCTTCACTGCGCTCAGAAGATTTCAGGCGGGCGACAATTTGTTTCACGTCTTGAACATGATCTTTATGTGCGACTAACACAGCATCGGCGGTTTCTACAATGGTCAGATTTTCCACCCCGATTGCCGTTAGTAAACGATATTCTGCCCGCAAGTAGCTATTGTGTACTTTTTCAGTCAACACATCGCCTAATATCACATTGCCATCGCTATCTTGCTCGCTGACTTCCCATAATGATGACCATGCGCCGACATCATTCCAGCCAGCTTCTAACGGAATGACAGCGGCTGCTTTAGTGTTTTCCATGACTGCATAGTCAATGGAATCACTAGGACTGGCTTTGAATGAGGCGGCATCTAAACGGAGAAAGTCTTTATCTTCCAAAGCGTTATCAATCGCTAGGCGACAGACTCCCGCAATGTCAGGGACAAAGGCCTCTAATTCTTTTAAATATTGT
>QNER01000382.1 GCA_003646175.1 Candidatus Parabeggiatoa sp. nov. 1 | reverse complement strand
GAACCAAATTTTGTCAGTTTTGGGTATTTGAATTGGGCCAAAACTTGGTTATTTTTTAAGGTCAAAGATTTTGAAGTTTGGACATCTTTTAATCGACAATCCCAATTCCCAATCGCGCCTAAATTTTTTATGTACAAAAATTAGGCGCGATCCCAATTCCCAAGATTTTGAAGTTTTGCAAGTACCTCTTGAGTTAATTTTAAGTATGCTACACTTACCTATGTATAAAGTTTGTATGTGGCTGTCCAATGAAAAATTTAATGCCTGAGTTATACAAAATATTAGGGAATAATCCTCTTTTCAATGACGGTTCACCGGAAAAAGTGCAACAACTTGTTGAACTGTTGGATGAGCCATTTTAAGCATGTTACACTTATCTATCTATAAAATTTGTATGTGGTTGTCCAATGAAAAATTTAATGCCTGAGTTATACAAAATATTAGGGAAGAATCCTATTTTCAATGACTGTTCACCGGAAAAAGTGCAACAACTTGTTGAACTTTTGGATGAGCCGATTCACTTCAGTCCCGGTGACTTCATTTTGCGTGAAGGGGAACCACCTAGCGCAATGTATATACTTTTTCAAGGTAACGTTGAAGTGGTTAAGAAGGACAATAAGAGTGCGCGGTACCATCAATTAGAAGTACTGAAACCAGGTGCCTTTGTGGGGGAAATGGCCCTTATCGACGCAGAGCCCCGTTCTGCTGATGTTCGTGCGCTTGACGATGTTACTCTCCTCGTTTTACCATTGGGAAAGATGAATAAAATTTCTCCAAGTGATTTGGATATACCAACCCAACTTAAGTTAAGGTTGGCAAAAACGGTTGCTGAACGTCTTCGTTCTACTAACGAAAACGTGGTCAGGAGCTTGGAAGCACATTTGGAAGAGGCTAAAGCACGCGCAGCCTTGGGTTATCTCACGAGTTACATGCTCATCACCTCTTGTATTTTTATGCTAGTTCTTGGTGCCCTCACCAACATGGTAGACAATCCATCGAGCACCCTTTTAATAACTCTACCAATTATCATATTCTACGCACTTACCATAGGGCTAGTTATCCATCGAAGTGGGTATCCGCTTAGCAATTATGGTATGACTACCAAAAATTGGCGCGTTGCGTTAAAAGAATCGTTTTGGGCCACGCTTGTAGTTGCATTGGCCACTATTTTATTCAAATGGTATTTGGTAACGATGACGGAGAGCATGGCTAATGATCCTATTTTCGACATAGTGGCATCTGCCGATCTGAGTCTAAGCATGTTCATAATGATTTGCATTTTCTATGCATTATTCGCCCCGCTTCAAGAATTTATAATACGTGGGGGGCTTCAAGGGGCCTTGCAGATGTTTCTGACTGGTTCTCCCAAGCGCCGAACTTGGGGGGCTATCTTGGTGGCTAACTTGATGTACAGTGTCTCGCATGTGGTCCTTTCGATGAACCTAGTTTTTTTGACATTTATCATAGGGTTATTGTGGGGTTGGTTGTATTCCCGTCATGGCACACTTATTGGGGTAAGCTTTTCCCACATTTTCATAGGATTGTTCGCTTTCTTTGTGGTTGGTTTTCAAAAACTTCTGGGTGCCTAGTGCAAGAGCAATTTTGGAGTCCAAACTTTAGTTTGGACCTTACAAACTAAAGTTTGGACTCCAAAAACCTCAGTTGATTCGGAGTCTAAACTTCAGTTTGGAAAGAGGAGTCCAAACTTCAGTTTGGAAAAAAACGGATTGACAATGACCATTTTTTTGGGAATGCGCCCAATGGCATTAAGTTGGCAAACGTTTATCTTTAATTACTGATGTTACGCAAACAGATTCCAAACCATTGTGAATAGAGGGCAACCATAAAGGATTGAGGCGCATTCCCAATCAATAATTTCTCTCTATTGGGTACAACGAATTATGGGGATAAACGAATGCAAACTGAGTACAACGAATTACGGGGATAAACGAATTCAAAATCGGACCACCCGACGTGTTTCTCGTTGATTGATAATCCCATCAAAAAGCAAACTTATCTTTTCAAAGCATTTTCTGAACTTTCGCCATCCACATCTAACAAATAATCAAAGTTCAAAATGCCTTATTCGTTTATCGGCCCGTAATTCGTTGTATCACAAAAATGGCTTGATTGAAATCACGATTGATGAGGAGAAACGACGTGTTTCAATAGAAGTTAAAATTAATTAGGTGCGATTTGTAAAATCGTCAAAATGCTGGATTAACAATGCGGCTAATCCTGCCTACATCAGCCGTTTTTTTTTATGTTTAACCTTAACTAGTTCATTGATGTTACGCACAATGCTTTTTTTTGTCATTTTGAGAAGGGTGATCTCCATTTTATGTAGAAGTGTAGGCAGCCGGCAATGTGTTTTTATTCCCCACCACTGATGGTGTGACATATTTTGGGGCCGGCAACAACGTTTGGTGGGCAACAAAAAGACGTTGCCCACCCTACATCAGCCGTGTTTAACCAGGGGCAATTTTTAGTTTATATTGTGGGCTTTTTAGGTAAGGTAACTCCCAAAAAATAATATACCCACGAGGGCAACCACAAGGGATTGCCCCTACAACATTAGCACGTAGGGGCAATCCTTTATGGTTGCCCAATTCTGTGTATGGGTATTTTAATTTGGCAGCCAATAGCTAAAGCAATTGTCTGAAAGCTCAAGTCCCCTAAAGGGGACTAAATCCTTAACCAATTTCTTTTTCTGGAATACTATATAATCAATTCGATTTTGTGAAAACATCAGATTTATTGACATTTTTCTCATTTTACATAAGAAAGGCGAAAAAAATTTTCAAGCGACTGATATAGAATTGTTCCCATTTAATTTTTTTACCCAATTAGCTTACCACCTATCAGTTTTTAAATTCGAGGGCCGAAAACACACAACGTTACACAGTGGTTTTCTAATAATATATAAAAATCCGATACTTATACTCTGTGGTACTCTGTGGTACTCTGTGCTCTCTGTGTTGAAAAATAGCCTTTTTTACCAACTGATAGGTGTTAAGCCCAATTAGATAGTTAAAATGTAAAAACGGTTATTTGGGAACAACTCTATTGTTTAAATTGGGCACTCTCACTAGCCAATCAGTAAGTCATAAATTCAATATATGCGAAAATTTATCATTTTTATTGTTGAAAACACACATTTCACCCTGTTGTTGGCATTGATTATTTTGTTTTATGGTCTTGCTTCACTCTATCAGCTTAATATCACACAGGACCCAGAAATTGATTTTCCGCAAATTGATGCGTTTTTTTTCCTCCAAGGTGCCTCCCCTTCTGACCTGCAAAAAAATGTGGTTTTTCCGATCGAAGCCGAAATTCGAGGTATCAGGGATATCATAGACATTCAAACCACCATTTCTCATGGCTCTGTTCATATCTGGATGAAATTTAAGTATGGTGTGGATGTGGTCCAAAAAACCCGGGAAATTGAATCCAAAATCAATAATATTAGAAGAAGGTTACCTGAAAAATTAGATTTTAATGTGAAAGCCCTGAGGATTTCGGACATCATGTCAGCATTTTTACTAGGTATTCGCTCAGACGGAGAACATCGGGATGAACAGGACAATATTGCTCTTGATTTAGTGAATATCCTTGAAAAGGTCGAACACCTAAAAAATATTAGCGTTGTTAGATCAGATGAAGATATTATTGTTTCCCTTGATTTGACCAAAATGCGTTGGTTGGGTATTTCGGTTGATCAAGTGACGAATGCCATCAAATCGGATAATGCCTTTTCTTCTAGTGGCCGTTTGCGGATTAATGATAAATATTTTCGTTTTAGTGGCCCGGATAGCCGCTATGAACAGTTCGAGGACTTAAAAAAGACAGTCGTTTACAGTGCCGACGGCAATCCTATTACTTTAGAAGCCATTACCAGCGTTTATAAAAGATCGCAAGATGATCGCATCTTCAGTCGCTATAACTCGGTGGACACCGCGTTTGTTAAAATTGGGGTAGATTCTGAAGTTAATATTCTGGAACTTAAAAATAAGATTGCCGAGGCTATTAAAACTTTTAAAGCGACACTGCCACCGACTACACAGATTGATTTTATCTTTGACCAAAGTGAAGGGGTGCGTCATCTCGTTTTTGGGCTGTTAGAGAATTTTGCACAGGGGCTGGTTATTCTGTTCTTGGTATTGCTGTTTTCGGTTGGGCACCGTTCTACCATCATTATTTCCAGTATTCTTCCCCTGTCTTTTCTAACCGCTATTTTCTTGTTTTCTTTTACCGGCTATGGGATTCAACAAGTTTCTATTGCCGGTTTTATTATTGCACTGGGTTTAATCGTTGATAATGGTATTGTGGTGACCGAAAATGCCTTTTTGCTCCAGAATTATCAGGGCTATCATCGCAAGGATGCCGCAATTACTGGCACATCGGTTGCAGTTTCACCGTTATTGTCCTCAACCCTAACCACGATGTTGGCATTCTCACCGATTTTCATGTTGACAACAGATACGGCGATTTATCTACGCAGTATGTCGGTTTCTATCTGGCTATCCTTATTTGCTTCCCTGTTTATTGCCGTTACCTTTGTCACCGTCATGCTGGCTAGAATCGGCACCATCGGCCCTTTGTTTGGTATTCCTAGTCCACCCAGCATTTTGGTATGGCTTATTCCGTTTCGTGATCGTCTCTACAAAACAGTGCTGTTTTATGTGGTAAAATGGCGTTTTCTAACGATTTTTGTTGGCTTGTTATTATTGGGATACAGCCTTTATTTGGGTTCACAATTGCCCATCCAAGTTTTCCCGCCTACTGGCGATCCCTATTTTACGGTCAATGTGACGATGCCCGTTGGGACAGACGAACCAACCAAAGAACGGGTGGCCCATAAAATTGAAGAAGAACTCAAGCAATTTGATGCGGTTGAATCAGTCGCTACCCTTATTAGCACTAAATTTCCGCTTTTTAATGTGAGTATGAATAATCTTGGAGACTTAGTTATTCTGGTGAAAGCGAAGTTTGGCGATGAACAGAGGTTGAATCAACTGATTTCTGAACTTAAAGTGGCTTTGCGCCCTCTTAAGGTGTATGCTGACATTAGTTTATCCCTGTTCCAATATAAGGATCTGAAATATCAGTCACCATTTACCTTAGTGGTGTCAGGAAGTGAAGTAAACACGTTAAAAGCGTTTGCAAAAAAAATAGATGACAGCTTACGGGACATTGAAGGGGTTGATTCCGTCCAAAATCCGATGAAGTCCAATCAATTAAACCTCCGACTTGAATATATCGAAGATCGAGCCAACGCTTTAGGCATTGCCAAAAGTCAAATTGACTTGTTGCTTGGGATGCTGACGTATGGTTATGAAATTGATCGTTTTAGAGACAATCGGGGCCAAGAGTTTCCTATTTTATTGAAAATAGAACCGGATGAAACTAATCCTCTTGAAATTCTAAGAGAAATCATGATAGTTGGAACGAAGGGAGACAAAATTCCTTTGAGCGAGGTGATAAGTCCGTCGTTTGAGGAAAGCGAAAGCCACATTACTCATAGTCTATTTCAACCCACAGTAGAAATTGATTTTTGGCTCAAAGAAGGCTTCACAGATGAAGAAGTGGCTGCTAATGTCCTAAATGCCGTGAATCGGTTTGACAAACCCCTGGGTGTTTTGGTAGAAATTGGGGGTGCCTTGAAAAAGAAACAGCAAGATTTTCAGGGTATTGGCAAAAATGCGCTTCTGATAGCAGCACTCATATTTGCCATTTTTGTGTTGCAATTTAAATCGTTTTCACAACCGTTAATTATTTTTTCAGCGGTGCCTCTTTGCCTTATTGGTGCGATCATGGGTTTGGTTGTCACCGAGCAAGCGATGACTTTTTTTGCAGCGGTTGGTATTACCAGCTTGATGGGGATTGTCGTTAATGACTCGATTTTGTTAGTCGATGAAGGCAACAACATACTGAAGGAGAATCCTGAAAAGGATGTTAAAGAGGTTGCCATTGAAGCTGGTAGAAAACGATTTATGCCGGTTTTGTTAACGTCTTTGACAACCATTGCTGGGCTAATGCCACTGGCTTTGGGAAGCAGTCCGTTTAAGACGATGGCTATTGCCATTGTTGGTGGATTGATGAGTTCTACTTTTTTGATATTATTTTTAGTGCCAGCACTTTATTCTTTTCTTTCTAAACCAAAAAAAGCTTAAGGAATTTTTTGGTCTGAATCAGAATTTTCAGAATTTCAGAATTAACAGAAATAGCTATGTACAGGACAAAAATGATAACATATTGATTTTAAATTTATTTCGTGATGCTATCGCTTTTTTGGCGATAGTATCACTTTTGCGAAATATTGATGCAATAACCACCAGTGCTATTGTTTTAGGAACGTGCATAATACAACTAGTACACGATCGCGCAAGGATCCAGACCACCTCAGCCAACGGCTAAAGCCGTTGTCTAAAAGCTCAAGTGCCCTGAAGGGCACTGCCAGAGGGTTAGTCGGCTTTAGCCGACTTGAGCTTTCAGACAACTGCTGTAACAAAGAATTTTTTGCGCGCAAAAAATTTGGCGTGAAAAGCTGTTGGCTGTTGGCTGGGGGTGGTATGGATATTGGAGCGATCCTGCACTAGGGCAACCATAAAGGATTACCCTTACATTTAATAACTGTTTGTAGTGGTAATCCGTTGCTATAACCATTACTTTTCCTAAGTTATTTTATGCACGTTCCTTAGTGAGACTCAAAACAAAAAGCGATAGCATCACGGCTTGAACACTTTTTTGTCCTGTACATAGCAGAAATAGACAAGCCAACTGGCTTTAACTTGACAATGTCATACGGAGAGGAGTGCAAGGCGAACCTTGTACCAAAAACGGCCGAAGAGTATCATTCGTTTCAGGCGAACCTGGTACGAAAAAACCGCGCGGTGATTTAAATGTGAAATTGTCGAATTTTTCTATGTATAGGACAAAAAAGCATTCAAGCTGTGATGCTATCGCTTTTTTTTGCGATAGTATCACTACTAGGGTCTATCATTTATGCGTTAAAAATCTTTCTTAATTGGCCAAGTTCAACACCACTTAAAAGATGCAAAAAAAAGCGTGAGCCAACAAAATCCTTTGATATCTAATAGAGGTGCGACACGTTTTCCTAGAAACTTGAGTTAAATCAAGCCAATAGGAAGGATTCCAGAATATTAGGGATTACAATTATGTTATTTATAGGGATGAAAGGCTACCCTTGCTGTATTACTCAGT
>QNER01000381.1 GCA_003646175.1 Candidatus Parabeggiatoa sp. nov. 1 | reverse complement strand
TTGGATACCTTTGTTGCACAGTGGATACTCTTGCCATCGGTTTTGGATTATCACCGTGATCATGTGGCTATCAGTTTATCAGTGTTAAGCGTGTGGCAACAACGTGGCTGTCAAGAGCGGGTATTTTTATATGAAATATGGCAACCGGTGCCGGCAACTTGGATGGTTGATGTTACCCCCGTTTTGGCTCTCAAGCAGCAAGCGATGCAATGTTACCAGTTGCCATTGAAATACGGTGATTACGCTGCCGCTTTTTTTGGTATTATGAGATATCGAGGTGTTTATTTAGGTGAGCAATCGGAAAAGTATGCGGAGGCATTTTTAGAACTGGAAGTGACATCATGGCAGTCCGTTTTGTCACAGTTATTTCGTCTCAGAGGCTATCAGGAAGAATTTTTACATTCCCTTGAATTAATTACTGATGTTACGCACTGAACTTCCAAGCCTTGGGATAAATCCCAAGGCTAATAGCTAAAGTCGGCTAAAGCCGACTAATATAGTTTGATCGATGAAACCGTAAAACTTTTTGGAAACGCTTTACGGTTTTGCCATAAATATTTTTCTGAACGTCTATAGTTGCTTTTAGTCACCTTTAGGTGACTTAAGCTTTTAGCCTTGGGATTTATCCCAAGGCTTGTGGAAGCTGAGTGCGTAACATCAGTTAATTAATTAAATAAATACAAACAACAAGCAGATTACCAATAGAGGTTTAAAAAATCATGCCTTTTAGTCAAAGTTCACAGATTTCAACAATCGTTCATTACTTTGAACAACTCAACCCCGTTTCCTTGTTGGATGTTGGCGTTGGGATGGGGCAGTACGGTTTTTTGGCACGGAACTATCTTGAATCTGTCAATCTTTTTGAAGTTGATGGCAAGGATGGCAAACTGCGCCCTAAAGAAGAATGGCAGGTGCGTATTGATGGGATTGAAGGGTGTGACGTTTATATCACGCCGGTTCACAACTATTGCTACAACAATCTAATGATGGGCAATGCGTTGGAGATATTGCCAACATTGCCTGATAATAGCTATGAACTGGTTTTGGCGATAGATATACTTGAGCATTTTACCAAAACGGATGGGCTGATGTTTTTATCACAAATAAAAAGAGTTGCCAGCAAAGCTGCTTTGATAAGCACCCCTAAGGAATTTATTCCCCAAGAAGTGGAGGCTAATCCTTATGAAAATCATCGTTCTTTGTGGGAGAGAGAAGAATTTATCGAAAACGGTTTTTCGGTAATATTAGACAATGATTTTAGTTGGCTAGTTGTATACGAGATACGAGTGTGATCTCACAAGAGATAGTTTGTGTAGGCTGCATCCCGCGCACCATTTCTTTCGTCGCTATTGGCAGTCGTGATGGATAACTTTACAATTTTCCTGGTTTAAATAATGCCAAAGCCATTTTTACAATTTCTTGTTGTTTAATACCTAAAGAGCTTATAAAAAACAGTTCAAATTTATAAAACATAAATCAACGTAGCCTTCGATAAGAAAAATTGAAGTTGGAAATAATATATCAAAAAATACTCGCTTTTTCAAATGGAATTTTCGTTAGGGACTATCCAAAAAATACCCGTCGTCAAAAAACCAAGTATTTTGGAAACACTTGGTTTCTAAACTCTGGTATTTTGGTATTTTATTTCTTTGGCACTCCGTTATAGCCAAAACACTGTATTTTATTGATCTGCACCGCCCTTACAAAAAATCGGTATCACCAGCCATCAGCCACCAATGCCCATCAACTTCTTCAGGTGGAACACCTTGAGACCAAATATTGTGCGGAATTGGAATTTGTAAGTCATGTTGTTCGGCTTCTTGCTGAGGAAAGGCCGTCAAAAAATTTGCTGTTATCCAGACAATAACTTGCTTCATGCCCCATAAGCCAGCCATACGTCGTACTTGTTTAATGACTTCTGGAATATGCTTTAAGTCACCAATGAAATCCATCATTCGACAAATGTCTTGTTCACGCTGGATAATAACTATCCCCAGTGCCCTTCCACTAAAACGCTTTGTGACTAAGAGTAATTCGTAATGACGGTGCGGATGCGAGCAATAGCGATGTTGCACATAAGGAAAATCGCGCACACCCACTAACGCTGTTTGCAAGCACGATGCCATTTTTTGCCATAATTTATTGATAATTAATTGGTTTTGTTGGGAATGTTCTGGTTGCAAATGGCGAATGCGAGTCCAGATAAGGGATTTACCGGGGGTTGTTTGCCAACGCAGTTCAATCATCTTTCCCACTTGTGCATACAAGCCCAAGCGTTGGGCAATTTTCATTGCCTGTTGGGTGGGAAAACCGTAGCCTAACCAGGTTCTCGCACCGTAACCCATATAGTTTTCTAAAAAAGTAGCGGCCGTTAAGAAAAATGCGCCGCGCTGCGTGAATACCCCACGCTCTTTAGCTGATACCATCACATCAGTGATTTGTGCAGCGAACTTGGACTGTCCAAGATAGTGGATTTCACGCATGACACTCCCATAGTAGGCGACCATTTTACCATCACGCCAGGCTGCAATGCCCAAACCTCGATCTTGCCCATATTTCCATTCCCAGTGGGCTTCAGTCATTTGTTGGGATTGAAAGACTTCGCTAAATAATTCCCTGACTGTTTCTTTATCTTGTGTTGTCACTGTTGTGATTTGCCAGCGTGGCGGCGGGGTTTTCACAAAGCTTAACAAAGCATATCCATAGTGCCCATCACGGTATTTTTGTTGATATTCACGCAGAGAGGTTAATAATTCATCTAATACTACCGGCTTTAAGTCTAAGTCTGTCAGCAACCTAGCTTGATGCTTTTCTATCACCCAAAGTAAATAGTCCACTGTGGGCGCAGCCGGTGTCGATAAATCCACTTGTTCAGTCAAGTTGAACCCACACCGTGATGCTTGGGCAAGTGTATAGGTGAGTGAAGGCAAACCGTAGGTGGCATATTTTGGGGTACGTTGTAAACTAAATTCATCAGCTATTAATATAAAGCCCGGTTTTGCCAATAGCTGGTGTGCTTTGTTGAAAAGTGTCAAGGATTGTAGATATTGTGCAGATTCTTGTAATAAAATGACATCGTAGCTTGCCGCGGGTGCTGAAAACGCTTCGTAAGTCACACATTCAAAGGAGACATTATCTTTCACACACTGTTTAGCAAGGGCAACTTGTTGGGCATCAGGGCTTATGCCGGTAATGGTATAGCCGCGCTCTGCAAGCATTGAGGCGGTAGTGCCTAAACCAATACCAATTTCTAAAATACGGCAAGGTGGCGGAGGCAAGCGGGCTAACAACAAGTCGGTAGATCGCTGTTGTGCCACTTGCACCTTTGTTAAGGATTCTCCTTGGTTAAATAACGCATAGTGTAAATAGTCCACTTTGCCTTCTTGCAAATACAAACCGTGGGCATAGACGTTAAGGGGAAAATCTAGGGTGGTGTGATCCTTTTGAAAAGTTGTTTCTGTCATGTTGTTTATGTAAGGGCGCATTTCTGTTTTCCCGTTATGTAAAAAAATTGGATGGTACCAGAATCGAAATTCAAAACCCTAACTACAAGGATTGTATATAATAAAGGATTGGTTAGTGAATGTACTAGAGGTCAAGTTAGTCTCAAAGTGCCTTCACTAAACTCCCTACCTAGTTGTCATTTCTTTTCAAGAGAAATCGATACGCCAACCAAAAGTTTTCGTTCCGGCACTTTAAGATGGTTATGGCTGTCAAAAGAATTTTGGATTTCAATTCCGGCACAATCTAATCCTTTATTATATACAATCCTTGTAGTTAACGGTTTTGAATTTCAAGCGGGAAAATAGCAATGCGCCCTTTATGTAATGATTATGAAAGCGCAACAATTCTATACTTACCACCATCATTGTGAGCTTTTTTTTCGGTTGTTATAGTATTCCAGATAAAGCCAAGTCCCCTAAAGGGGACTCAATAATTATCTGGATACCTATAGAATCTAATAATCAAAAAGGTAACGCCTTAGCTGAGAATCATCTCTTTGGAACGAGCAGCCAAGTTGTTTTAACCGATACATTTTTATTAACAAATGTTAAGTACTGAACCACAAATAAACAGGTATTTTAATTTCGCTCACCCCTTTGATAAAGGGCTTTGTGGGGATTTAAAAAACCTGAAAATTTATGCTTAGGTACTTACCATTTGCTAACCAAGCACACAGATCAAAGACCTGGTGGGGGTATCTCCCAAAGCTTGAAAACTTCTCAAGCGCATAAAGCAATTAATTATTTAAGCATTGCCATCAAAGCCGGTGAATCAACCAATGATCTTAGAAAGATGCCTCTGGCACCATTCAAATCACGGTCCATTTTTATACCACCTGCTTCAATGACTCTTGACCCACCTACTTTTTTCAACTCATAAGGGAAGCTCACGGTTTTGCTGGTATAAGCTTCGCAAACGTCAATTCCACGCAAAAGCTAAAGTAGGCTAAAACCTACTAACCCTCTTGCAGTGCCCTTCAGGGTTTGGCGCTTCGCACCCCCGCTTTTAGACAACGGCTTTAGCCGTTGGCGTTGGGGTGGTATCGTTCCTTGCGCGAAACTGCTATAGTTATATTTGTGCCCAAGCATGCGGCAAACTAACGACCCCAACTTCTAAACCTTTTTGGTGTACTTTGAGTATGGTGGGGAGATCAATTCGTTCATACATATGAATGGCATTTTCACACATTAAGTACCCAGCAATCCAATATTCACCTTTTAACAAGGCTAACTTGGCAAAGTGGATTCTGACTTTGGCAGAACCTTGAGCATCACGTTTGATGGTAAAACCGTCATTTCGGGTGCCGGCACTGGTAATGGGTCGTCCATCAGCACTGAATATCACTGCCGCGACGCTAGGTGTTGGTAATTTTGGGTCTGAGGAAAAGCCTATCGTGACACATAATTCACTGTTAAGGCTGAAAATATTTAAGGTTGGCCTTGTCATGCCATCAACACTGATGGTAATGTTGGTGATGCGTGCGGTACCATCTGCTACTGCTATGTTTGCTAGCATGTCTGATGGCTCTGAGGTTTCTGATGGGGATTGCGTCGGTGCATTGGCTTGTGCAAGAAATTGATCATACGCACTTATCACCGCGCTTGGCGCACCATCCAGTCGGACATGCCCTTTGTCTAACCAAATCACGCGATCACAAATTGCTTCAACCTGATACAGCGAATGTGAGCAAAACAAAATCGTTTTACAGGCTTGTTTAAACTGCATAATACGCTCAAAAGATTTGCGTGCAAACGCACCATCACCCACCGATAAGGCTTCATCAACAATAAGAATATCAGGTTCAACACAGGTTGCCACCGCAAAAGCTAATCGCATAAACATACCAGAAGAATAAGTCTTGACGGGTTGTTCCATGAAGTCTTGAATGCCGGCAAACGCAACAATATCATCATATATTGTTTCAACTTCGGTTGGAGACAACCCCATCATTGTGCTATTTAAATAAACATTTTCTCGCCCCGTCATCTCAGGATGGAAGCCACCACCCAATTCGAGTAAAGCGGCAACGCGGCCTTTTACTTCACAGTGTCCGTTGTCTGGTGGTAAAGTCCCGCTGATGAGTTTTAACAAGGTACTTTTACCAGCACCATTGTTGCCAACAATACCCACGACTTGTCCTTCTGAAATGCTTACGTTCATCGGATGTAATGCTATAAAGGCTTGATGGCGCGGACGGTGGGTAATAATTTCTAATAAACGATCTATACCATGTGCGTAATGAGTGTAGGTTTTACCAACGTTTTGTAGATTAATGACGGCCATTTTTCAATTTGCGAATATACGATAGTGTGTAATACAAGTTGCTTGTATTGCTAACATTTTAACGGTTGAATAAGGAGCCAATTATGGTTGAATTATCGGTACAAACATTCAATGAGAAAGTAAATTCTTTGATAGGACAGACTGGCGATTTTAGATTGACTGAAATATGGAATAGATGCCATGCTCATCTAAAACCTTTTGATGAATTTCTGCCATTGCCTGACACGCAATATAAGACTTGTCCTTTGTGTCACAGTGATCGGGCTATTGAAGTCGTAGCGCATTTAGGGTTTGGTGCCGATTATTGGGCTGAGAATGGGCTTGTGCGCTATTGTTGTGAGTGCGGGGAGTATGCACTTCCCGATGAACGCTATCAAGATTATGCGGCCCAAGCATTACTATGGGCTCAGCACCATGGCTGCAAAACGGATTATTCTCAATTGCAGCGTGTCGATGCGCGGCTTTGGTGGACAACGCCAAAGGTGCTCAGTATTGAACCCACCACAAAATGCAACTTTTCTTGCTGGTATTGCGTGGGACGCCATGTGAAGCAAGAAGATATTAGTTTAGAGGATTTCGCCAAAGTACTTGAGCATTTCCCTTCCCTAGAAGCGGTGGTGCTTGTGGGACAGGGGGAACCGATCATGAACCAAGCCTTTTTTCCAATGGTGCGATTGGCGAAACAGCGTCATCTTCGGGTGTTGAGCGTGAGCAATGGTTCGACGTTTAGCACTAGCAACGTGCAAAAAATCTGTGAGTCAGGGATCGATTATATCAGCATTTCCATTGACAGCATAAATCCCGATACCTTTGCAGAATCGCGTTGTGATGGCAATCTCCAGCAAGTGTTACGGGGTATTAAACGGTTATCCAGTTACCGTGATGAGCATGGTTACAAATACCCCGTCTTGGGAATCAAAGGCACTTTATTTAACCATACAAAGGATCAATTGGTTGATATCATTCAATTGGCTAAAGAACATGGCATTGACATATTGGAATTCTTTCAGCCATTGAATCGCAAGAAATCTTATGTAGATATCTATCCAGAAGATAAAAAGGGGCTGGTTGAGGAATTTGATGAAGTGCAAGAGATCATAAATAAAGGTTATGAAATGAATATCTTGCCGACGGCTGATGACTTTTCTGCCTGTGAAAACATTCCCCTTAGTAAGGGTAGGCCCAATGGGCTCAGAAAAAACTGTGATGAGGAATGGATGTATTCATTGGTTTCCGGGGATGTTATACCCTGCTGCCAGCTCACAGCCCCAGTGGATACCAATTGGAACCTGATTAATAATCCCATCGACAGTATTCTCATGGATAAGCATTATGAGCGCACCCGCTTTAACCTCTTCAATGGATTATTCCCCCCCTATTGCGAAGGTTGTTACCAAACTCGCTGAGGGTAATGGGTCAAAAAGTCATTAAAATGGGTTCCCAGGGCGCTGCCCTGGGCTTTAATAAAG